>BTQB01000038.1:0-13322 GCA_036985655.1 Anaerolineae bacterium
TCGTGCTGCTTACCAGCAAAATTTAGTCCAATCCCTCGATTATTTAGACTCTCTCGATGTGGCCGGACCCGCTGTGATCTCCTCGGTTTATCCTGGCGCGGCCCATGACCCCTCCATCGCCCGTGTCCTATTAAATTCCGAGGCTCTTGGATTGCGCTGGGTTGATTCTCGTTATGGCCTGATTTTCCCATCCAGCGAAAGCGCCATACTCATCGTGCCAGGTTCCACCCCACTGCATCCGGCCTTCCAGGAGTGGGCAAGACAAATTGATGAGGTAACCCTGAGGGCCGATGATCTCGACCCGCTGTTTGGAGTTTACACAATTGAGATTGATATTGACCCAGCCGGTCCATCCATCAACTTCGGTGATGCCCTCCTGCTGCGCGAAGCTCGCTGGCTCACGGATTCAACCCAACCAGGTGAGACGGCCGAATTGCTGACGCTTTGGGAGGTTCTAGATCCGGACAAAGTAGGCCCCCGGGTCCCACCAGCTTTTGAGACAGATGTAGTACTTTTTACCCATGTTCTTAACGACGAGGGCGAGATAATAACCCAACAAGATAGACTCGAAGCGCCCTCATGGGCTTGGCAGACGGGGGACATATTTGTGCAAATTCACCCACTAGCCATCCCAGCAGAGACAGCCCAGGGCCAGTATGAAACAGCTGTTGGCATCTTTGATAGAATGTCCGGTGATCGCCTACCGGTCTTGGACTCAAACGGAGAGATTTCCGGAACGGTAGCAGTTGTTGTACCATTACTAGTTAAATGAGTGACAACCATAATCCTAAAGAGTTCTCAATTGAGGAGCTGGAGCAGCTTCTATACCTTAAGAAGCGGGCCCAAAGGCGTAAGAGGTTACAACGGTTAAAGAGTGAAGGACGCCTGGTGGAGTTTAACCAGTGTCCCACACTAGATGAGACTTCATCACCCGCTGAGATTGCCACTGACCCAGAAAGCAGTCAGCTGCCTTTGTCTTGGGAAGAGGTCCAAGATGAGGAGCTCGAGGATGCCCCTGATGAAGCTGCTGTTCGAAGAGGCCCTCTAATAAATTGGCGATGGGTGTCCAACAAAGTTCTTCTTGTCATAGAAATCGTTGCTGTCCTTAGCTTGATCCTTATTGTCCTTTCCCTTTGGCAGACTACTCAAAACCTAAACGATGAGCTTGCCAAAATTCAGGCAGCCCAAAGCCAAAGCGTTGCTCTGCCGACCCTAACTCCGACCCCCGTAATCGGCGTCGCTGTGCTGCCTAGCGGGCATAAACCCCCAGTCAACGGCCGGCCGCCTGAACCTGGGGAAGCGGGTGATATTCCCGCCCACCTCCTGCCAATTATCGATTCTTATGTGCCCCCTCCCATCCCCACGCCCGGGCCTGAACAAGCCCGACGAATTGAGATTCCGGCCATCAACGTCGATAAGCCCATTGTTCAGGGAGATGATTGGGAACAACTCAAGAAAGGAGCAGGCCAGCATGTAGGTTCCTCACCTCCAGGCAAGGAAGGCAATCTGGTTCTGTCTGCCCACAATGATATATATGGAGAGATATTCCGGAATCTGGATAAGTTGTCAGCCGGCGACGAGATCATCATTTCAACAGAAAGACAAAGTTACGTCTATATCGTTAATGATATTCAGGTGGTTGAACCAACGGACGTATGGGTTATGGCGCCGACCGAGCATGCCAGCGCAACCCTTATCTCTTGCTACCCATACCTGGTGAACAATAAGCGGATCGTCATCTCTGCTGATCTGGCATACACTAATCTCCAGTCAAGGAGTTCTTCGTAGAGGTTTTTATGGCCAAAAAAGTTCGGCGTGTACGTAGAAAAAGGCGGGCTGACCAACCGTCCACCAAAAATCAGAGTGAGGATGTCGCTCGAGATGGTAAGGTAGACGCCAATTCAATAAATTCGAGGTCAGGGAAAGAGAAGACAAAGAACAGAGTTAAGCTCACACCTGAAGAGAAGCTTCGAGAGGAATACGCCTATGTTATCTTCGATCTTCGCCGGATAGCCATTTTGGCAGCAGCTTTGTTTGTGCTGCTGATCTTGCTCAATATTCTCCTCAAGTAACATCTGTTGACGCTCTATACCCCTTGTGCTATTATTTCCCTGCTATCCGGCCCGGAGGTCGGATGCTTTTGTTGTTTACAGGGAATAATTTCTAGTAGTGAGGAAATCAATCAGTACCAACTATAGAGTAAATGAACGAATTCGAGCCCACGAGGTCCGTTTGATCGACGGCAGCGGCGATAATCGCGGTGTTGTACCCATCGATGTGGCCAAGGATGTGGCTCAAGAAGCTGGACTAGATCTGGTCGAAGTTGCTCCAAACGCTAGACCCCCTGTTGTCAGAGTCATGGATTACGGCAAGTTTGTCTATGAACGAACTCGAAAGGAGCGCGAAGCTCGCAAACATCAAAAACAAGTCGAAATTAAAACCATTAAACTAAGCCCCAAAATTGCGGGATTCCACCGAAATCTCAATGTTAAGCGGGCACGTGGCTGGCTTACTGAAGGCAAAAAAGTTAAAGTTGTTGTTCGTTTTCGTGGGCGCGAAATTACCTATCCTGAAATAGGACAGGAAATGATGAACGACGTTGCCGAAGAGCTCCAAGACGTGGGTATTATTGAACAGAGACCGAATCTTGAGGGTTGGTCAATGGTGATGATGCTGGCTCCCATTGAATAATTGCCCCAGGCCGCCGATGCAGCCATAAAGGGATGCAAGCTGGATGGTTTTACAAAGCAGATAGGGTATTAGTCGAAGAGCCCGGCAGGGGCTTTTTGATGAAGGATTAACATGGCCAAGGCAAAGAAGAAGAAATATAAACTGAAAACTTACAAGGCGGCCGCCAAACGGTTTCGCGTGACTAAAAATGGGAAAATCATTCGTATGAAGGGCGGCAAGAGCCATTTGAGACGGAAAAAGTCAAAACGGGTTAAGGTTCAATTACGCCAGGGGATTGAGGTAACAAATGCGGCCGACAAGCGAAAAATCAAACGCCTGGCGCCCTATTTGAGTAAGTACAAGGCTAACCCACCTAAATAATCTGGAGTTAGTGAACGCTGCCTGGCCTCAGGTAATAGCTGCTAATAACAATATCAACTGTTACGGTTGAGCGTCCAGGCTTAATAAAAATGCGAGGAATAGAGTATGCGAGTTAAAGGTGGAACGGTAACCCGCCGTCGTCACAAGAAAATCATTAAATCTGTTAAAGGTCAATTTGGCACAAGGGGTCGACTCTTTCGTCGATCCAATGAAGCCTTTATGAAATCCAACTGGTACGCTTATAGGGACAGGCGAAATCGCCGGCGTGACCTTCGAAAATTGTGGATAACCCGTATCAATGCTGCCAGCAGGATTAATGGCCTGCCATACAGCAAATTTATTCATGGCCTGAAGTTGGCCGATGTCAGCCTTGATCGTAAAGTTATGGCTGATATTGCCGTTCGTGATGCTAATGCTTTTGCTCAATTGGTTGACGTCGCCAAAAATGCCCTGGCCTAGAGGCCATTAAGAGAGGTATGGGTTCGCCACGCTTGTCCGCCAGGCGTGGCTTTTTTCTTTAAAGCGTGATGTAGAATGTCACGACGATATGGATGGCTGCTGCTCATACTCCTGGCTGGCGCATTATTGCGTATCGCCTTATTGACAGAAGTTCCACCGGGCCTTACCCACGATGAAGCAGATCATGGACTCGATGCCTGGGGGGTGATCAATGGGGTTAGACCCCTCTACTTTACCGTTGGCTACGGCCGCGAACCTCTTTACGATTACTCTACTGCTGGGTTGATGGCATTTTTAGGCCCTTCATTCATGGCCGGCCGGTTAACTGGGGCCTTTTTTAGCATCCTCCTCATCGCTGGAACCTATAGTTGGGTGAGCCGCGCCTTTAACCGGAGGATTGCTCTATACACCGCGGCCGGACTCGCGGTCAGTTTCTGGGCAGTAATGACCGGACGACAGGCTCTTCGCTCAATCACCATGCCTGCGATTTTTGCCCTTGCTGCCATCTTTTACTGGCGGGCTATTGGTGTTGGTGGGGAAAAGGTTGAACCCCCTCGTTCCCTGGTTTCCCAGTGGTTTTCCCCTGGTTCAACCCCAAATTTTTTAGCTGCCGGCCTTCTATTAGGCGTCACTTTTTATACCTACATTCCGGCTCGAATAATGTGGCTGTTATTCCCACTGATGCTTCCTTTCTTGGCATTGGTAGACAGATCCTGGTTCTCAAGAATTTGGCGCGGGACTTTAATGATGCTGCTGGCAGCCGGACTAATAGCTCTTCCGCTGATTATCTTTTTAGTAACCAATCCCGGGGTGGAAATTCGCCTGGATCAGCTCAGCCAGCCGCTATCGGCCGCCGGACAAGGGGATTTTGATCCCTTGATCGAAAACATTGTTTCTGGACTAGGTGTTATCAATTTTGATGGAGATGGCCAATGGCGATATAACATCCCCGGACGGCCGTTGCTAGCGCCAATAATGAGTGTGCTTTTTATTATCGGTGTCGTCGTCGCTGGATGGCGGATCTACGCCGGCGCCAGCAAGCGTTCAACTCGGATCATCGCCGCATCTGCTTTTTTCGCCCTGTCCTGGCTGATAATTGGTCTTGCTCCTGTTCTTATCACCGGCAAGGAATTTAGCACTCCCCGAGCTGTAGCCATTCAGCCTGTCTTATATCTCTTTCCTGCCTTAGCTCTGGGCTTACTTTCCAAGATAAAATGGCCAGTTAATTGGATATCAACTGCCCTGGTTGTCTTGCTATTTACCGCAATTTTTGGGCAAACTATGCGACAATATTTTTATGTCTGGGGAAAAGAGCCCGAGGTGAGAGTACAGTACGAAGCAAGCCTGGTTACCACCCTTGATTATTTGGATGGGCTTGACCAGCGTGCCGTCGCGGTTTCAACCACAACACCAGAAAAGTTTCATAGCCCTGCTGTGGCTCTTCTGCGCACTGGCAACGACAATTCCACCCTCCGGTGGTTTAATGGACTCCACAGCATACTGGTGCCGGCCGGCCCAAAAAGCCAGGTTATATTCAGTGGCTTCGCCCCATTAAATCCCAACCTTGAAGCCTATTTCCCGGAAACAAGCCCCGCGCAGATCCCAACACTGCCTACTGATGCCGATCGGCCCTTGTTAATCTTCACAGTGGATCCAGCTAACTTACAGAGGCAATGGCAAAGCCAGTTTTCAAAAAGCACCGGTTCTTCCATTTTAGAAAAGGAGACCGTGCAATTTGGGGAAACGGCCTTTTTCCTCGGCTACGACCTTCAGACGCCTGAGGTAAGTCCCGGTGGAGAGGTGCGATTAGTTACCCTTTGGGAGCTTAATCAGCCGCTGGATGGCGCCGTATTATTTACCCAGCTCTTAGGCCACGATGGCTTGCCTATTGCCCAGGAGGATCGTCTTGATGCGCCGGGCTTATATTGGGTCAATGGTGATTTCTTGATCCAGCTCCACCAATTTCAACTGCCTGAGGACATTGAGCCCGGTGATTACTCCCTCATTATTGGTATGTATACAACGCCTTCTCTTGAACGTCTTCCAATGTTGATCGATGGCGTCCCGGACGGCGATCACTTAGAGCTGCCACCCCTAAAAGTTCGTGAGTGATGTCTAAACCTGAAGTCGAATCAACTGCACTCCATCCCCGGAAAATCAACAGTGTAATACTTTCAACCCTTTTTATCACAGCTTTAACCCTTATCGCCTTCGTGTTGCGAGTCTGGCGTCTGGATGATATTCCGCCAGGGTGGCGGGATGACGAGTTGATAAATTCCCTGGTTATCTCCCAAAAAGTGCTGGACGGAGACCTGGCTGTTTATTATCCGGATGCCTCAGGGCATGAAGCCTTATTCCATATGATGTCGGCGGTGACATTGGCCATTTTTGGCCCCGGAGTGGCGGGCATCCGTTTATTGCCAGCCATATTGGGTACCTTGACCGTACCGCTGACTTATGTTGTCGCTTCCCGCCTTTTCGGTAGAAAAATTGGTTTCATAGCAGCCGCTTATTTGACGGTCAGTTTCTGGTCGCTGATGTATTCGCGGATAGGCATCCGCCATATCAGCACCCCATTCTTCATGCTCCTAGCCTTTTACTTTTTTCTACGCGGCCTACAAATCAACTTTTCAATCTCTCAAGCTAGAACGTCAGCTTCAGCCGAAGGGCTGAATCCATCAACATCGATTTCAAGAAAGTCGATAAAGTGGCTGCTCTTAGCCGGATTGTTTGTCGGAATTGGTTTCTATACTTATTTCGCTTCCCGGGGCATCCCTATCATTATTCTAACTTTTCTAATTTACCTGGCCCTTTTCCAGCCCTGGCGGTTGAAACGACAGTGGCCCGGATTAACCATCATGGCTGGTGTGACCCTCTTGCTAGCCCTGCCCTTAATAATTGTGATTACCGGGCAGCCAGAAGCCGAGGCTCGGGTTGGTGAATTGGCAGTTCCGATAAATGATGCCCTGGAGGGTGATTTCTCCTCCCTGACTGAGCATATTAGCCGCACCCTGCGCATGTTTCTCAATGATGGCGATGATGAGTGGCTATACAACATTCCCAATCGGCCGGTTTTCGGTGGAATTGGGGCGGTTTTCTTTTGGTCAGGCCTTGCTGTCGCTATCTGGTTCGCTCTTAAACCGGTTTTCCGCTTGTTGATGCGTCTGCTTAAAAGGGAGTCAGGAGTTTTCTCAGCCACTCTCCATATGGAAGCGGCTTCTGCTTTTTTAATAATCTGGTGGATTGGTGGAATCACCCCGGGTTTTATCAGTGTGCCAGCAGCCAGCCTTGGCCATACGATCATTGCCCAGTCCGCAGCCTACATTCTATTAGCCTTGCCCTTTATACCCTTGCGCCATCTCGGCAGCCGCTTGTTTTCCCGGCGGATTGGCTCCCTTGATGGTGGCTCTCTCCTTTCTTTGGCGGCCGGTCTTATCCTCTTGTTCAGCCTGGTGTTACGTGATCTACCCGATTACTACCGTAATTGGCCTGAAAGAGGCATGGTGCGATTCTTATACCGAGCCGACATCAAGGAGTTAGCTCAATACATTGAAGAAAACCCTGGGCTGGTTGACTTTTCAGTTTCCGGTCTGCTGGCTGGTCCTTGGGACAGATTAGCCCTTGAAATTGAACTACAGGACGGGATTCAGGTACAGCCGCGATGGTACAATCCTGAACGGGCCTCCTTCCTATTAATCAGTGGCCAACCCGCCACTTCATTCACGGGTTATCCTCTAGACACCTCACCCTTCGACTCCCTCTACCAGGCAGTTGACGGCGGACCTGTTGGCGGTTATCAGCTGTCTCGGGTATTGGGTGACCTGTCATTTGCTGGTGAACCGGTATGCTTCATGAATGGCCTTTGCCTGATAGACGCCCAATATGATCGCCAGTCGGGTTCCCTTGATTTGATCTGGGAAGGTCAACGATCGCTTTCTATACCCGAATCGCCCTTACTAAGCAATCCTCCGCCGCCAGGGATCTATTCCGGTCCACGATTGCTGGTTTTTGCCCAGCTGCTTGACCAGGATGGCCTATTAATAGTGGGTGATGATGGTCTTTGGGTTGATGCCACAACACTCCGTCCAGGGGATCGATTTATCCAACGTCACAGATTAGAGGATCCTGGAAGCGGTGCCGCCATCATCTTTGGATTGTATGATCCCATGAATGGCAAACGTATTTTAACGAGTGAAGGTCAGGATCACCTCCAAATAATTATTGATCGAGGTTCTTGATGACCGGTTCGGCATCTAACAATCAGGATAAGCGCATCTTGCAGCGCTGGGGTATTGTCACTGTGTTGGTGATATTCCTTGGCCTGGCTGGGGCTTACAGTCTGATAAACCCGCTTCAGGAAGCAACTGACGAACTGCGTCACTATCGGTTTGTTCGCATCCTGGGGACAGAAGGTCGGCTGCCAGTACAAGGCCAGGAACCTTGCCGCGCCCAAGGCCATCACCCACCCCTCTTTTACGCTTTGGCTGCCTTACCAACCGCCTGGATCGAAACCGACAGTGACATCTGCGCCACGCCGGTTGAGAACCCATTCTGGGCTTATCGTTATTGGGAAGTTGGCCGGGATAACAAAGCCCAATACCTTCACGGTCAGGATGAATCCTTTCCCTGGTACGGGGATGCTTTGGCCGCCCACATCGCTCGAGGAGTTAACATTTTGCTTGGCGCCCTCGTTGTCTTCCTAACCTGGGCGACGGGTAAAATCATCTGGCCACGAAAGGACTTTCTGGCCATAGGCGCGGCCGCATTAGTGGCTTTTAATCCCATGTTCCTTTATCTATCAGCGGCGATAAATAATGACATCATCGCCGCCCTGGCCGGCGCTGCCATCACCTATGCCTGTATCCGCTTGTTAATCAATCCCCGGGGATTAAATTGGCGTTGGGGGGCTGTGTTAGGGCTCCTATTTGGCGCAGCGCTAATGAGCAAGTTCAACCTGGCTGCCACTATTCTACTGATCGAAGCTGCCATTACCTGGATCGCCTGGAAAAAAAGACAATGGCGAGAATGGATCACCGCTAACGTCGCTCTATTTAGCGTCACCCTTCTCGTTTCAGGGTGGTGGTTTATCCGCAACCAGATGCTGTACGGAGAGCCTACTGGCTTCCGGCAGGTAACTAAGTTATGGGGCGTTCGCGATCCATTGGATAGTCTGGGATTAGCGCTTTCCGAAGTGCCTTATGCATTTACAACTTTATGGGGCCGCTTCGGGTTCGGTCAGATTCCCTTACCCACAATCATCTATAACCTTCTGCTAGCCCTCACTTTACTGGGTCTTATTGGGGCCGTGCTCGGTTTCATAGGGCGGTCAAAAGATCGTGAGCGCTGGAGTCTGGCTTTCCTGTTTGCTAACGTGATCCTTTTTACCCTGGTTCTCTTCAACTATATGTTAGTCAGTCCTGCTGGTCCTAACGGCCGCTTCTTTTTCCCGGCCATCTCATCCTTCGCCCTGTTGATCCTTTATGGTCTCGGTCACTTAATTTACACCATCGGTTTTTGGATCGTAAACCGCCGTGGAATTGCCTTCCAGGAAGAGGGGGTTATGAACAATGCCACAAAATACTCAGGCCTGGTTGTCAGTTTGGGAATGTTTTCCTTAGCCCTGGTAGCCTTGTTTGCCTATCTTGGACCTGCCTACGCTCGACCAAGGTCCTTTTCCGCCGATGATGACCTTCCTAATCCGGTGATCATCAATTTTGACCAATTAGTTAGCCTGGTTGGGTATAAGGTAACCACCAGTGAAGATGGTATCAGCCAGACCCTTCTTCCGGGAGAGCCGCTGGACATCGAACTTTACTGGCAGGTAAATAACCGGCCGCCGGGAAATTACCTGCTCTTTGTTCATTTATTGGACCAGTATGGATCAATAGTCGCCCAAAGGGATACCCATCCCGGCCTGGGAAACTTCCCATCGAGCCAATGGAGGTCAGGCGATCGTTTTGTCGAGGAAATTCGACTATATACTCCCGAGACCGCGTATACTCCGTCAAAAGTACGCTTAAGTGTAGGGCTGTACGACCCTGGCGCATACCGCTTAGCTGTTACTGATATTAATGGTTTGTACCTTGGTGATGCTTTTGAATTGACGAGTTTAAATCTGAAGCCAAAGGATGGCGAATATCCTAACCCCCAAGACCAAAATTTTAACAATGAGATTAAACTTATCGGTTATGAGTATGATCGCCAGGTGATAAATGAGAACCAGGATCTAGAAGTAACGCTCTATTGGCAATCCTTAGACAATATCGAGACTGATTACATCGTACAGGTAGATCTACTGTCAGGGGACGGTCAAATAGTGTCATCTACGAATAGTCGTCCAAAAAACGGCGATTCACCAACAAACACCTGGAAGAAAGGGGATCTGATCGAGGACATCCACATATTAACTATCGAGCCGGGGACACCAGCAGGTTCATACCTGGTAGATATAAGTTTGATAGATGCAGAAACTAACCGGGCCCAAAATATCGTGGCCGATGACGGTCACTGGATCGACAACAATCTCATCCTCGCGCCAATCAGGATCGACCAATAATAACAACCCGCCGTGGCCGTTCACTGTGTCATGTCATGTCAAGTCCTGACCACAGACCACTATTCACTGACCACTGTCAACCGACTTCAATGTCAACCGACTTCATGTCAACCGACTTCATTGACATCCCTTTCTACATAGTTATACTTTATACATGCAAGATGGAGCGCCATCAGCATCACTTAAAGGTTCTGCGAGATAACGCACGCTTAGAGCGTGCGTTTTTATTTTATTTGGATTTAGGATCATCTTATCATAGCGAGGAGTGAAAAATGGACTATGGCATGATCGGCAAGATTGAGAAAGCAAAGCTGTACAGCGAGGAAAGGGAACGTATTCGATTCGATTCATTTCGGGTAAGTATTAATGGCGACAATGATACCCACTACGTAACCTATGACCAGGGAAATTGGGACTGCGACTGCGAATTTTTTGCCTCTCGCTCCGTCTGTGGCCATACTATGACCATGGAGCGGGTGCTTGCAGATATGGTTGAACTCAGTTAATGTAAGCTTTGAACACTATTGGCGCAATTGCGCGGATATTTGTGCCAACAACCGAAAATGTCCAAATGCCCGGCCGCAAGCCGGGCATTTTTTTGTTATAATCGGCCCACAACTTCCTTAAATTCATCCCCATGTTTCTTTACGAGGTGCCATCTTGGACTTAATTAAATCACTCAACGAAAACACAGGCGTTCGCCCTGAGAAATTTTTTAAGAACACCCTCTTTCGAAGTGACGCCATGCTAGTTGGCCTGAACTGTCTGGAAGCCGGCCAAGTTCAATCCGCTCATAGCCATCCCGATCAGGACAAATTCTATTTTGTTGTTGAAGGAACAGGCCACTTCCTTCTAGGGGAAAAGCATTGGTTAGCTGCGACCGGTGATATCGTTTGGGCGCCGGCGGGTCTTCGCCATGGAGTCGAGAATCGAGGAGATAAGAGGTTGACTCTCTTGATCGGTATAGCTCCATCACCATGAGGAAACGAATGACCATTGGCGGCGTTGAATTTGATTTGAAGCTGACCTTAATAATAATTTTAAGCGTTGTGCTGCCCATGATTGATTATTTTCAGCACAGGATTACCGGCACAAAGGCCTACGATCGCCTTATCCTTTATTTCGTTATTCCGATGGTTATCATTATTCTATTATTCCGGGACAGGCCGGCTGATTATGGCTTTGTGATTGGCGACTGGCGAACCGGATTGAAATGGACTCTCATTGGTAGTGCCGGCATGGCTATAATCTTATATTTCCTGGCCCGGACACCAGCCATGCAGCGTTTTTACGACGCCAAAGCTCCGGAAAACACACTTTATCTCATCTATATCACTGCTGCTGATCTCTTCGGTTGGGAATTTATGTGGCGAGGATTCGTGCTCTTTGGCCTGGCGGCCGTCATCGGTCCTGGTCCGGCAATATGGCTGCAAGCGGTGCCCTTTGCCTTTATGCATCTGGGCAAACCGGAGGTAGAAACCTTTTCAACTATTTTTGGCGGCGCTGCCTTGGGCTTCGTTGCCTGGCAATCTGGTTCCTTTCTCTATCCTTTTCTGATACATTGGTTCATCGCTTCATTTACGATGCTGGTGGCATCCGGTCGCATTGGTTAAATAGCGGCCAGACAGGTTCGATTCAAGCCAGCTGCTTACCTTATCTCATTTATGCAAGAAGTAACTTTAAGGCTTACGGATATGGCCAATGGTGGAGCTGCCCTCGGCCGCGACGATCAACAGCGAGTGATATTTGTGCCTTTTACGATACCGGGCGAAGAAGTAACGCTTGGCATTATTGAGGACAAAAAGAGATTTGCCCGCGGCCGGCTGCTGCAGGTATTGGAGCCCTCGCCGCATCGTGTTGACCCACCCTGTCCATACTTCGGTCCGTGTGGTGGCTGCCATTTCCAGCACATTGATTATCCAACTCAATTGAAACTTAAAGAGTCGGTCATTAAAGACCAATTGAAGCGGATTGGTGGGATCGAAAATCCTGAGGTCCAGCCGGTAATGCCAAACTCAGAGCCATGGCATCACAGTCACCAGGTAAGCTTTGGTCAAACCGGCGACGGGAAATTGGGCTTCTGGTCCCCCCCACTAGGAGAGATTCTGCCGGTCGAAACCTGCCATATCCTCCATGAGCCCCTTTTAACGGCTTTTCAGGAGATCGACCTGGATTTCCCCAACCTAAATCAACTAACATTGAGAATGGGATCCACAGGTGAACTGATGGTTGTTGTTTCCGTTGAAGATGATGAACCCCCGGGGATAACAGCTGATTTTCCTGCGTCAGTCGCCCTGCTCTTGGTCGACGGCCGAGCTATAAATCTTCTGGGCGATCCATTTATACATCTTATAGCCCAAGATCAGCTTCTTCGTGTGTCGGCCGCCAGTTTCTTTTACCCCAGCCCCCCAGGTCTCTCTCTTCTTATCGAACAACTTCTCAAGTACGCAACCCTGACCGGTGATGAGCATATTTGGGATTTATATTCCGGCGTTGGCACGCTTTCCTTATTTCTAGCCCCCCACGCCAAATCGATCATCGGTGTCGAATCCAATCCGGATTCCATCGCCGATGCCGCCGCCAACCTTGATAACTTTGAACACATCTCCTTGTATGAGGGTCCTGTAGAGCATGTTTTGCCTCTGCTTGAAGGATCGCCGGACTTAATTGTCGTGGACCCCCCTCCTTCAGGTGTAGCGCCAGGCGTCATCGATGAAATTGCTAAGCGTTCGCCTGATCGATTGATATATATCAGCAGTGATATCGCTACTTTCGCTCGCGACAGTCGCCGCTTGGGGAAGAAAGGCTTTATCTTAAATGAGGTCCAACCCATCGATATGTATCCCCAAAACTACCGGGCGCTTATTGTTTCAGCCTGGCGGTTCGATGGTTACAGTTAATGACCAAAATTAGCATTTCTAATGGTATTCGAGTTATTGCATTTGTTTCTTGGACTCTACATTGACCTTCCCCTGACAGATGTCAACCGGATCACCTAGGCGAACCTGGGCTGTAATCACTGTCCTCCCAATCTTGATAAACAAGCAAATGGCACTCACGACAATCAGGCTCCTGCTCTTCAGAAGGAGGTATCTTATCAGCCGAGATCTCCTGGGCAATACTAATCTGCGTTGTTGCCAATAGATAAATTATCGTGGATAAGACGACCAGGCTCCTGATCCATCCTTTCATGGGGTTTGCACCTTCACCAATACTGTTAAGTTCCAAGCGAGACCATTGTTCAAGATTCCATACT
>BTQB01000039.1:0-13054 GCA_036985655.1 Anaerolineae bacterium
TGATGGATTCCTTCATTATACACCGACATGTGCTCCCACCTAGCTAAGATCGATCTTCTCAATTAAATGTGTTCCGTAAAGTTGTCACATGATCGACAAAGGCGCTATTTCAAGTGGGATCAAGCATATTCTTGCGATTACTTTCCATTCTTACGTTTTTCTTGCGCAGCGTTAACAGTTGTCTAACGCAAGCGTCGTAAATTTCAACTGTATTTGTATGAAGAATAGTCTTCTAGGGCCTACAGATTTGTAGGACTGAAAAGATTTAACATGATAATTGGAGGTTTGTAAAAATGATGTGGCAAAGTACTTATCCGCGTTGGAAAAGGTTCAAACCGGCATTTGATTCCTGGTGGGATGCTAACCGCCTGCAAAGGGAAATGGGTTTCCGTCTCGGTGGAACAGTAGGTCCAATTAGTCGGGTCTATCCTAAGTTAAATGCCTGGACAGGGGACGAAGGTGTAATCGTTCGCACTGAGCTTCCGGGAATAGACTCTGAGAATTTAGATATTACGGTCAAGGGAAAGACACTCACTATAAGCGGAAAGCAGGAACAAGAAACAGAATCCACTGAGGTGAATTATTATCGACGCGAACGTCGGATTGGTGACTTTTCACGCTCGTTGGAACTTCCCTTTGACGTAAACGAGGAAATGGTTGAAGCAAACTTGAGCCAGGGAATTCTAGAGATAAAGATCCCTCGAAAGCCGGAAGAGCAGCCAAAGAAGATATCCGTACAAAGTAAATAATTTATCAACTCTAATTGAAGTGAGGTAAGACGATGACTGAAGCAACAATTGAAAAAAATATGGACGTAGTAAAACAGGAAGAAAAAGAGTTAATTAAGCGACCAGTCCGCCAGCGTACTTTTTCCCCCAGGGTAGACATTTATGAATCAAATGATAATGTCGTGGTACTGGCTGAAATGCCTGGAGTGGGTGAGAGTGGCATTGATATTACTCTCGAGAAAAATGACTTGACAATTCGAGGTGAATTTCAGCACGAGGAACTGGAGGGTTACAAGGCTGCTCACATTGAGTATTCTACGGGAAATTTTGAGCGAACTTTCAGGTTATCCGATGAGGTTGATCGAGATAATATCGAGGCAACCATTAAGAATGGCCTTCTTACCCTGGTTCTTCCAAAAGCTGAGATCGCCAAGCCCAAGAAGATCGCCGTTAAAAGCGCCTAATTAAGAACACCGACGAATTTGAGTTGCAGGCCCGATTCGGGAGAATTTGCAGGCAGTTAAAATCACCCGTTTCAATTCAAGGTCTGGGTAATCAATCTATCGTAGGACAGGCACAAGAATCGAAAGTTTAAACAGATCATTCTGAATTACAAAGAGGCTGGTCCCTATTGGAGCCGGCCTCTTTTACGATGAGAGCTATTTCTTTTGAGACTTTATCGATGTTGACGGGAAAACCAGGCATAGTAAGTCTGAAGCCCTTCTTCTAACGAAACCTGGGGCGTCCAGCTGATCTGGTCCCTGGTTGCATTGAGATTAGCCACTTGAAGACTCTCTTCGCCCGTCCTATTCTCAATAAATCCTTTTAGAGGTTTACCCGTTCCCCCAACCAATTTGTATATCTTATTAATTACTAACATCAAGGGGGTAGCGATTCCTGTACCTAGTTCAACGACTGTGCCAGGTTTCAGGTCGATAGTTAATAGTGAGAGCAGGCCTGAAACCACATCGTCGATATAGATCCAATCTTTCTTTTGTTTGCCACTGGTCATGGGAAAGTCCTGATTGCTGATTGCTGCCTGGAAGGCGGAGGGGATGACTAATTTGTCAGGTTGATAGGGACCGTATGTCTGATAGATCATCGCACCCAAAATTGGAAAGGATTTGGTCCGGGCAAACATTGAGCAGAAACTCCAGGCGGCCGCTTTGCTGGCTGCATAGACATTCATTGCCGTACCCTCACCCGGTGTTCGCGCGACAATAATCTTTTCCAGCCGACCTCCCGACTCCAGTTCGAAGCAAGCCTTAATCAGGTTTAACGTTCCAAAGAGGTTGTCACGCAGCGCTTGATCTACGGGTAAGTTAGGGTTGCTAACTCCGGAAGAAGCCAGGTGAATTAGCCTATCGGGTTGGACTGCATCCAGGGCGCGTATGGTCTGATTAATATCCGATAAATCAGCCACAGCATTTTCCCGATGGGCGATTCCATGGAGATTTTCTTTTTCAAGATACCTGGAAAGCTCTCGGGGATTTCGAAATAATAGCGAAACTTCATAGCCAGCCTCGGATAACGGTTGGGCGAGGTGTTTGCCGATGAAGCCCGCTGCCCCAGTGATCAATACTTTCATCTAGCGAATCAGGATGGTGGAAGAAATTCGTGTTACCAATCCATTGTCTTACTCAAGCCATTTCTGAGATTATGGTGCGGATTCCAGCCAGGCATATCTTTTGCTTTCTTCGAATCGACATGCTTATCAACGATTTCATCTAGGTCCAACCACATCAGCGCCATTTTCAAGGAGATGGGCTGGCTTCCAAGAGCCTGTAAGACCTGAGCGTCCGGTGATCAAGACTGGTCTTTCAATCCGAAATGACGCGTTCAATCCTATTCTCCTCGCTCTTTAAAAAGCTGAATCAACCCCCGAACTCCAGGTCAAATGACTCGGACATACTCGATTACCACACTTTCCATGGCGCCCCTTCCCGCCAGAGGTCCTCAAGCAAGATATTATCCTTCATGGTGTTCATCGACTGCCAAAAGCCATGATGGCGAAAAATCACCAGTTGGGCATCTGAAGCCAGTGCCGGCAAAATGTCTGTTTCCAGGCTAACATTGTCTCCATCTGAAATTAGATCAAGGACCTCTCGCTCGAAAAGCATGAATCCACCATTGATCCAATGGCTCATGAGCGGCCTCTCCACAAATCCGTGAACTATACCATCTTCATCCGCCTGAACAACACCATAAGGAAGGTGGATCCGTACGCCGGTCAAGGTGGCTAACTTCCCATGAGTTCGATGAAATTCGACTAATTTAGTTAGATCGATATCACTGACATCGTCGCCGTAGGCAACAAAGAATCGATCACCAATAAGATGTGGTGCAACCCTGGCAATGCGGCTGCCTTTTTCTGTATGTAAGCCCGTATCAATTAAGGAGACATCCCAACGAGGATGACCGATATTATTATGGACCATGACATTCGGCTTACCCTCCTGCCCCCCAATTATTACGGTCAGGTCTCGGCTATGAGCCTCATATTCAAGGAAATATCGTTTAATTTGATCTGCCTGGAATCCCAATGTTAACAAAAATGAATTATAATCGTGGGCTGAAAATATCCGCATTACATGCCAGATTATCGGCCTGCCCCCAACATGGACTAATTCCTTTTTGGTCAAGGTTTGCCCGCGCATGCGAGTTCCCTGTCCACCACATAGTATTACAACTGGGATTTTTTCAGTAGCCATAATCTCTATATTGGCCAAGCTTGTTTGAAAATCGTTGATACTATGGTCCGACGGATCGTTCACTCTCGACAGCTGCCCGAAGATTTTGCCGGAAAGGAGGATAAACAATGCCTGCTTCAGTAACAATTCCCGTTACATATCGATGAGGCGTGATATCAAAAGCTGGGTTGCGGGCAGTGATTCCTGGTGGCGCTATCGGCCTGTCGATGACCTTCAAGACTTCATCAGCGGGTCGTTCCTCTATAGGGATCAAGTCCCCATTATCCAGATTTAAATCGACCGTACTGGTGGGCACAACGGGATAGAAGGGTATGCCGTTTTCTTTCGCAATCACAGCAAGTTTGTAGGTCCCGATCTTGTTTGCAACATCACCGTTGGCCGCTGTTCGATCTGAACCAACTAGAACGATATCTACCTGACCAGTTCTCATAAAATGGCCGGCAGCGTTATCAACGATAAGGTCAAAGGAAATATTCCGTTCCTGGAGCTCCCAAGCCGTCAAACGAGATCCTTGAAGCCTGGGCCTGGTTTCATCCACCAATACATGAAAGTTTTTCTTTTGCTCGTGGGCAGCAAAAACAACACCAAGAGCCGTTCCCCAATCAACTGTCGCCAAGGCTCCTGTATTACAGTGGTGTAGAATTGTATCTCCATTGGAAATAAGTTCCGCACCGTTAAAGCCCATTCTTCGATTTAATTTGACGTCATCATCGGCTATCTGTTGAGCCTTTTGAATTAGCCCACGGCGGACGGATTCAACATCGTTTAACGAATCGTCCATCGCCACCGACATTTGGCGTTTAATTGCCCAGGATAGATTCACAGCTGTGGGGCGGGCATCGTTTAATATTTTTGCAGCACTATCAAGATCCCGGAGCAGATGGTCTTTTTGAGTAGATTTACTTTGAAGGGCGGCAAGGGCCATGGCAAATGCGGCCGTTGCCCCAATAGCAGGGGCTCCGCGGACATACATGTCTTTGATAGCTTGGGCAACATCCCGGTAGTCATCGAACTCTGCAATGATAAAATCGAAAGGCAGAAGCCGCTGGTCGATCATCTTTACAGAGTCATTTTCATAGTCCCAAAAAACAGTCCGCATAGGGGTTCCCGAACGATAGATTACATGAGAAAGCAGTTAGACATCAATCAGTCTGCAAATCATAGCACAGGGCTTTTTCGACGCCAATTGACCGTGATCTGGCGGGCTGTTAGAATGGTTTGAGGTGCTCCGATGGGTAAGAGCTTTTCTCTACGTGATTTATGGATGGCCTGGCGTGGCTGGCTTCACCCTGGTATTGGTGTAAAGAGATGGTTAATCTTTCTCGGGGTGGGGGCGGTCATTGCGGGTATCGGGGTTGCTGCTCTGATCGTTTCTTTGGGGAATAAACAGATTCTCCCCGACAGCTTGTACAGTATCATTACCCTCCAATTCCTCCCGACTGGTTTGAGAATCATCCTGCCTCTACTCCTGGGTGGATTCATTATCATAATTTCTATCGTTCGATTGGGAAAAACGCTGGTCGCTCCATACAGGTACCCTGATGAAGCTGTTGTCCAGGTATTGCAGAGTTATTCTGAAAGAAACCGTGGTCTTCGAATTGTCGCAATCGGGGGAGGAACAGGACTGCCGAATCTTCTTCGAGGATTAACATCTTACACCAGTAATATTACAGCAATTGTAACAGTGGCCGATGATGGTGGAAGCAGCGGCCGGCTGCGGCGAGAACTCGGGGTTCTACCACCGGGAGATTTCCGAAATAATTTGGCGGCTTTAGCAAGAGATGAAACATTGATGACCCAGCTAATGCAGTACCGTTTTACCGGCAAGGTCTATGACAACGGTTACGGTGATAACGGTCAATTAAAGGGGCATGCCTTCGGCAATCTTCTCCTGGTCGCTTTGACTGGAATAAGTGGCAGTTTCGATGAAGCATTGGTGGCTGCTGGTCGTGTGTTGGCTCTGCAGGGTGCAGTTTTACCATCGACATTGGCTGATGTAAATCTTGTTGCTGAAATATCGACCGAAAAAAACGAAATTCATGAGAGGGTCTTTGGTGAATCTGAGATCCCAAAATCGGGGGGAAGGATCGATTCCGTCAGCCTGGAACCTTCGAATGTAACCGCCTACCCTTTGGCAGTAAAGGCTATTTTGCAAGCAGACTTGATACTAATAGGTCCAGGAAGTTTGTATACAAGCATATTGCCAAACCTGCTAGTGCCTGACATAGTCAAAGCAATTCAACGAACACCCGCTTTTAAGATCTATATATGTAACCTTGCCACACAAACTGGAGAAACGGATAATTACTCAGTTGACGATCACATCACTGCAATCGATAGACATGTCGCTCGCGTAGGTGTCAAACCTGAAGATTGGGCTGATATCGTATTAGCTAACAACAACACTTCGATTCCAGCGGACACTGGAGGCGGAAATACGGTTTTTGTTGAGCCAATGGGTGCTTTAGGAAGCAGACTTGTTTTGTTTGACCTTGTGGACGAAGATCAGCCCTGGCGTCACGACAGCAAAAAGCTGGCAGAAGCAGTTAAGCGTATCAGCGATCGATACATAAACTAGCTAGGTGACGTATAAACTTCGCCTGAATTGTAATAAAAGGGATTAACAGGCGATTTTACCAAAATAATAAAGGAGACTTTCTAGATGACAGTAAAAGTAGGAATTAATGGGTTTGGGCGCATTGGACGGCAGGTCTATAAAGCTATATTTGAAGAATATCAGGGCGTCTTAGATGTTGAAGGCGTCAATGACTTGATGGAGGTCAATACCAACGCCCATCTCTTGAAATACGATTCGACATACGGCCGGTTTCCTGGAAAGGTTGAGGTAATTGATGGCGATATCTACGTCGATGAAGAAAAGCTCAAGAGCTTTGCGGAACGGGATCCAGCAAAGTTACCGTGGGGCGAACTAGGAGTGGATATTGTTTTGGAATGCACTGGCATATTCAGAGATAGAGACTCGGCCGGAGCTCATCTCGCTGCCGGAGCAAAAAAAGTGCTGATTTCGGCGCCGGCTAAGAATATTGATGCAACTATTGCCCTTGGCGTGAATCAGGGGGAATATGACCCAGCTTCCCATCATGTTATTTCAAATGCAAGCTGCACGACAAACTGCCTGGCACCCGTAGCAAAAGTGATCAATGATAAGTTTGGGATTAAACGAGCATTGATGTCAACAATTCACGCCTACACAAATGGGCAGAAAATTTTGGATATGGCATATAAAGATCTTAGACGAGCTCGATCGGCCGGCCTTAACATCATCCCCACAACCACAGGCGCAGCAAAGGCAGTATCGATGGTTATTCCTGAACTAGAGGGTCGATTTGACGGTATGGCCTTTCGTGTTCCCGTTCCAACAGTCTCGGTGGTCGACCTGACGGCCGAACTTGAAGAGGATGCTTCAATTGACCAGTTGAATGGCGCTTTCAAGGATGCTGCTGCTAGCGGTGGTTGGTTAGGTAAAGTGTTGGACTATACCGAAGAACCCCTCGTTTCGACTGATTTCCTGGGTAATTCATATTCTGCCACAGTTGATGGTTTATCAACCCAAGTAATTGGTGGCAATCTGGCCAAGGTAATAGCATGGTATGATAACGAATGGGGCTACGCTTCCCGGTTAGCTGATTTGGCCGCCTATGTTGCCGAAAAAATATAAATTCTAAAAAGAATACCAATAGGTGTAAGATAGGGGCGCAAGCAAAGCGCCCTTTTTTTATGTCCATCACATGTAGATCTTGGAGGATGCATGGACCTGAAAGAGTTGGAAGAACGAATGCATGCCTTTGTGGCCGATCAGGGATGGTACGAGGAGGATTCGCACAAGAATCAGACATCTCGTAATTTGGCCATTTCCTTGGTGATCGAGGCTTCAGAAGTATTAGAACATTTCCAGTGGCAAGGGGAAACCAAGGATAAGAAGGCCCTGGCAGGCGAACTGGCTGATGTAGCCCTCTATTTGATCCAACTCGCCAGCGTGTCGGGAATTGATTTAGAGAAAGCTGTTCTGGACAAATTGACCCTGAATCAGAAGAGACAGTGGCCAGAGCCCTAGGCCACTACTTCGAGAATGTTAAAAAGAGTTCATCCGCTGTTAGTTTACAACGCGCACTACGCCGCGTTGGCGAAATTATTATGCAGATAATGACCGTTAGTGACAGAATCTTGGATCGTCTATACAGCAGCCAGGTTGGACAGCAGTACAGTGATATCGATCTCCTAATTGGCTGCGGCGATTTGCCCTATTACTATTTAGAGTTTTTGCTTTCATCTTTAAATACATCATTGCTTTTTGTGCGTGGCAATCATGACGGAGGGCCACAATATACTGCTAATGGACGTGTATTAACCAGACCTCAGGGCGGCATTGACCTTCATGGTCGAGTAATTAACTATAATGGACTGTTAATTGCTGGGTTGGAAGGCTCGATGAGATATAAGCCAAAGGCGCCGCTAATGTATTCCGAGGGGGGGATGACACTGCAAGTTGCAGCGCTTGTTCCTAGATTGCTGAGATTTACCAGCCAATACAGGCGCAAATTGGACATTCTGGTGACCCATTCACCGCCATTTGGCATTCATGATGAATCAGACCTGGCTCATAGAGGTTTTAAGGCTTTTCTCCCCTTAATTAGCTTCTTTAAACCGCGTTATCACTTTCATGGCCACGTCCATGTATATCGAAACGATACTATTCGTGAGACAGTTTACAAGCATACCAAAATAATTAATGTCTTCCCCTTGCGACTTATTGCGGTCAATGCATGAGTAAGCTTTTTTGTTGACTAAATTTCCCACTTACAAAGTAATAATTTAACTAATAGCCATGAAGAATGTTTCCAGGAAAGCAAAGGTCTATTTATATATCCTCTTTTATTAAGATCTTCCCGGGATCTTGACGATGGCGTCTTGACGTCGTTAGATGCCCCGCCTAAACTCTCAATCAGGGAATTGATTAAATGGCAGGAGAGATAAGTTCTCAACATATTCTAAGTCAATATACAGGAACTATCTCTGGCTATCTCACGCGGCCGATCAGATCGATCCGCACCTATGAACGGTCTAATCTGCGTCCTGATATCACCGCTGGCTTAACTGTAGCAGTCATTCTATTACCCCAAGCCATTGCCTTCGCTCTAATCGTCGAGCTGCCGCCGGTAATGGGTCTCTACACAGCGATTATAGCAGGCGTCTTTGGAGCTTTGTGGGGTTCCTCAAACCAAAATCACACTGGTCCAACAAATGCCATCTCGCTCCTGGTACTGTCAGTTTTATCAGCGAATTTTATTCCCGGAACTGCTCAATTCATCGTGGCTGCCGGGATGTTGGCATTAATGGTGGGGGTAATCCAGCTTCTCTTAGGATTGGCAAGATTGGGTCTGCTGGTGAATTTTGTATCCCATTCAGTCATCATTGGCTTTGCTGCTGGGGCAGGTGTCTTGATCGCCCTTCGTCAAATTCCTTCACTGATCGGGGTTCCTGTCACAAGCGGTAATTTGGCTAAGCTTGAATACGATACATTCAGCAATCTTGGAGAGGTAAATCAGGCCACTTTTGCTCTCGGGCTCTTAACAATAGCCATTATTCTTATACTCCACAGGATTAATAAACGAATCCCTGCATCGCTAATTGCCATGGCCTTAGCCTCGATTTTAGTCTTGACTTTATCCTTAGATAAGGCGGGCGTGGTTACCATTGGACCGCTGCCTTCCAAACTTCCCCCCCTTGCCGAATTGCCCCTCCTTGATTTCAGCATGATTCGAGCGCTAATAGTAGGTGCACTTGCAGTTGGTGCTATCGGTTTGGTTGAAACCTCGGCTATCTCTCGCTCTATCGCAAATCAAACCGGTCAGCGACTTGATAGCAATCAAGAGTTTGTTGGCCAGGGGCTGGCCAATATAGCTTCGGGCTTCTTCTCAGGATATCCAGGAG
This sequence comes from Anaerolineae bacterium, assembly GCA_036985655.1. Taxonomy (GTDB): domain Bacteria; phylum Chloroflexota; class Anaerolineae; order Promineifilales; family Promineifilaceae; genus UBA11865. Next base: position 9,392 of record BTQB01000039.1, read on the forward strand.
CAGGATCCTTTTCCCGCTCGGCCATCAACTTTGATGCTGGCGCTAAGAGCGGCATGGCTGCTGTTTTTTCAAGCATGTTTGTACTACTAGCAATGTTTGGGGCGGCTTCTTTGGGAGCTTATTTGCCTCGCTCAACCCTCTCAGGTGTCCTTATTGTGGTGGCAATTGGAATGATTGACCGAAAGGAAATCATACGAATATGGAGAGGACCGCGTGGTGATGCAGCAATCATGCTTGTCACCTTTCTGGGGACATTGTTTCTAGACATCGCCTTCGCAGTGTTAGCTGGCATTTTACTATCGTTTGGAAGGTATATAATTCGCACGAGCACACCCAGAGTGCACCAGGTGTTACCGGTAAATAATTTCCGGCATTTTTCGTACCAGCCGGATAATCCTATATGCCCGCAATTAGGCGTCATGGATATTCTAGGTGATATGTATTTTGGGGCAGTTTACCATATAGAAGATGCAATTCACCATCACCTGGAGAAATACCCAGATCAGCGATTCCTCTTACTCAGAATGCACAACGTGAATAACTGTGATTTCAGTGGAATTCATATGTTGGAAAGCGTGGTCAAATCTTACAGAGAGAGATCTGGCGACGTCTACATGGTCAGGGTTGGATACCGGGTCAACCAGGTTATGGAATCAACCGGATTTCAGCAAACCCTTGGCGAGGGTAATTTTCTCCAGGAAGATAGGGCCATCAAATATTTATTTCACAAAGTTTTAGATCCTGCAGTATGTATATATGAATGTCCTGTTCGTGTGTTCAGCGAATGTCAGAATCTGCCGAAGCAGTTGTATCCAGATCTATTTCATTTCAATGCTGAAGATTATATTGCTGCTGATGTGCCGGAAATAACGCCTGAAGAACTCTGGGAGCGAATGAGAAATTCAGAAATGACACTTAACATTTTTGATATTAGAGAACCGAGAGAGTATCGAAGAGGGCACATACCACATGCTCAATTATTGCCGTTACCCAAGATATTAACGGGGACCTTTCCGAAAGAAGCCGTTATGAAGGGTGATATCATCCTTGTTTGCCGCACCGGTAGACGAAGTAGAAGGGCTGCCTTAAAACTGGTAAAGGAGGGCATTAATGCGACTGTTTTAGACGGTGGCATGATAGCATGGGAGGCGGCTGATCTATTGGAGGCCGTTGACATTTAGCCTAAAGATCCACTGAAGGAAATTCATATGAGGCAAAAACGATCTCGAAATATTGGGTTGGACCTGCTACGTGTAACTGAGGCTGCTGCCGTTGCTTCAGCCCGGTGGATAGGCCTGAATAAAATCGAAGAGACCCACCATGCGGCAACGGCGGCAATGGCAGAAGCATTGGCTACTGTTGAAATTGATGGCCAGATCGTGATCGGTGAGGAAGGCCGGCTGGGGGAACATTCACCACTAGACAGCGGCAAGTTTGTCGGTACCGGTGAAGGACCAAAGGCTGACATCGTTGTCGATCCGATCGATGGGACGAAATTAGTTGTTCAAGGACATCCAGGAGCAATATCGTTGGTTGGTGCCGCCCCCAGAGGATCAATGTGGCATCCTCCCTCCCAATCGATTTATATGGATAAAATCGTGGTTGACCGGGAGGCTGCTCGTTCTCTCGTACCTGAATGTATGGACGCGCCAGCAGCCTGGACTTTAGCTCTTGTAGCTCGTGTAAAGAAAAAACCGGTCAGGGATTTGACTGTGGTTGTGCTTGATCGGCCGCGTCACCATGAACTAATCGATGAGATCAGAGCGGCAGGCGCTAGAATTCTGCTCCGGTTTGAGGGAGATGCTGAGGGAGCTCTACAGGCCGCCCTCGTTGGTACTGGTGCAGATATATTAATGGGGGTAGGCGGCGTCTCCGAAGGAGTAATTGCTGCCTGCGCAGTACGGGCCCTTGGAGGGGCCATGTTAGCTCGCTTATCCCCCCAAAGCGATGAAGAACGTAAGAGTATCGTGGAGAGTGGCGTCGATCCAAATAAGATATTGTCGGTCGATGATATCGTATCGAGTGATGAGGTGTATTTTTCTGCCACTGGGATAACATACAGCACGATCCTTCGCTCAATTCGCTACAGTGGCAGACGCGTGGAAACAGACTCATTGTTGTTGAGGGCATCGACTGGTACAAAGAGGTTTATTCATGCTGAGCATTTATTGGAGGGAGCGTCTTTTGAAGAATCCAATAAGATTGCTCTTTACCCAATCAAACCGCCAATCCAGCAGCATTGACATAATGATGTTGTTTCCAGGATGAAAAATCGACGACTACTGGCAAATTCCTCCAGACTCCTCCGACAATGTAAAACCTTTTTCGGGCTGGTAAGCAGCTCGCGCAATATCTAAACATTCTTCATGGAAGCAAGGAGATGACTATCTGATGGGTACACTTATTAAGAATGGAACCATCATTACCGCGGGTGACACAATCCGTGCAGATCTGCTTATCGAAGGCGAGAAGATATCACTTGTCGGCCGCGACCTCCCTGAAGATGATCACCAAATTTATTATGCCCAGGATAAATACCTGCTACCAGGGGGAATAGATGTTCATACCCATCTCGAGCTGCCAGTTTCTGGCACGGTTTCATCAGATGATTTCTACACAGGCACAAAAGCAGCAGCCTTTGGTGGAACGACTTCCCTCATCGATTTTGCGATTCAACCAAAGGGCGGAACTCTTAAGGATGGACTCGCCATGTGGCATGAGAAAGCGTCCAGTCAGGCCTGCATCGATTATAGTTTTCACGCAAACGTCACCGATCCCGGTGAACCCCTGTTTCAAGAAATTCCTGGGCTTCCTGCGCTAGGTATAACGAGTGTCAAAGTCTTGATGGCTTATAAAGGAACATTCCAGGTTGATGATACTGCCTTATTTAGAGTTATGGAGGCAGCTAAGGAAGGGGGGGTTCTGGTTATGGTCCACTGCGAAAATGGCGATGTAATCGCTCAATTGATAGAGAACCTTCTATCTCAAGGGAATACCGCCCCTCATTTTCATTTGGAAGCACACCCGGAGGCAGCGGAAACTGAAGCAACTTGTCGAGCGGCCTCCATAGCGGGCATAACAGGGGCAACAACATACATTGTTCATGTTACTTGTGCAGGCGCGGCCGAACAATTAGCTATTGCCCGCGCTAAGGGTTACCCTGTTATGGGTGAAACATGTGTCCAATATCTTGCTCTCGATCAGGATGCGCTTCTGCCACTGGTGAACGATAAGTTCAAGGGTGCAAAGTACGTTTGTTCTCCACCTTTGCGTACTGTTGATGATGCCGATGTCCTACTGGATAGTCTGGCGGGCGACATACTGCAGACTGTCTCTACAGATCACTGCCCGTTTTATTATCAAGGTGGCCAAAATGGACGTCCCGGTGGGAAGGAACTTGGGCGAAAAGATTTCACTAAGATCCCAAATGGTCTTCCTGGGATTGAGGATCGTTTGGTTGTCAGCTGGCACATCGCAGTTAACAGCGGGCGAATCACGCCAAATCGATTCGTGGCTGTTATGAGTACCAATCCCGCTCGAATTTTTGGCATGTATCCTCGTAAAGGAACATTGTCACCCGGATCAGATGCCGATATTGTAATCTGGGATCCTGAACAGGTAGGGATAATTAGTGCAAAATACCATCACATGAATACCGATTAT
>BTQB01000040.1:0-12987 GCA_036985655.1 Anaerolineae bacterium
AAATAATTGAACCATTGGTAAGCAAACAGTGGTTCGTCAACGCGGAACCTATGGCCAAGATAGCTCTGGCGGCAGTGAGCAGCGGTCGTATCAAAATTGTTCCGGAACGCTTTACAAAAGTATGGAAAAATTGGTTGGAAAATATTCAGCCTTGGTGTATCAGCCGGCAGCTGTGGTGGGGACACCGTATACCTGTCTGGTATTGTAAAAATTGTGGCTCTTTAACGGTAGCGGCACAAGATCCAGATCATTGCCAACATTGTTATGGCGAGGACATTTTTCAAGATCCTGACGTTCTGGACACCTGGTTCAGCAGTGCTTTGTGGCCATTCTCATCTTTAGGGTGGCCAGAAGTTACGCCTGATCTAATCAGATATTACCCGACGGATGTCTTGGAGACGGGTTATGATATCTTGTTCTTTTGGGTAGCCCGAATGGTTATGACTGCAGCTATGTTTACCAATGACATTCCGTTCCACACCGTCTATTTGCATGGCCTTGTCAGAGATGAAATAGGTCGCAAGATGAGTAAATCGGCTGGAAACGTCGTTGACCCAATTGAAATCATGGAGAAATTTGGTACGGATGCATTGAGATTTACGCTTCTCACTGGTGGGACGCCGGGGAACGATCTCAATCTATCTTTGGATAAAGTGGCCAGCAACCGAAACTTCTCCAATAAGATCTGGAATATCACGAGGTTTACTGTCCAAAACATCGCTGATTTTAAAGATAATGAACCTTCCTATTCGATTGAGTCAAAGCCGCATTCATTGGCCGATAAATGGATATTGAACGGATTAAGTGAGTTGACAGAAAATTCAAATCGACTATTTTCCAACTATCAATTTGGAGAAGCTGGCCGGCAGATACACGATTTCCTTTGGAATGATTTTGCTGATTGGTACGTTGAGTTGGCCAAGGTCCAGATTAAGCAAGATCAAGGTGGCGCTGTTAGAACACTTCAGTTGTTAGTCCAGGTGCTGGATCACTGTTTGCGGCTCCTGCATCCCTTTATTCCCTTCGTTACAGAGGAAACCTGGCAGCAGTTGAAAGAAGCTTGCGAATCTTCTGGCTATTCTTGGTTAGATACAGGCAAATGGCCCGAAGCCTTGATTATCGCTGAATGGCCTGAACCTGTGGGTAAATATTCAGAGGAATCGGCGAGTTTTGAACGATTGAGAGAGTTAGTCAGAGGTATACGCGCACTTCGGGCTGAGTATAACGTTGAGCCTAGTCGCTATGTCTCTGCTTATATTGCCGCAGGTGAAGCATCAAATGAGCTAGAATCCCAGCGTAATGTTCTGGCATTTCTCGCCCGTCTTGATAAAAACAACCTGCATATTCAAGAGGAATTGGCGCCCCCAGATGCATCGGTGACAATTTCCCAAGGTGATCTAACCGCCTACCTGCCTCTGGCTGATTTGATCGATGTGGATAAGGAAAGAGCTCGTTTATCAAAGGAACTGAAATCAGTCGAAGAACAGATCAGTCGTTTAACAAAGCTCCTTGGGAGTGAATTTACGATCAAAGCGCCTGAAGAAGTAGTTAATCGTGAAAAAGAAAAATTAGCTCGAATGCAGGCCAGCCAGGCCGAATTGCTTCAGAGGCTGTCTGTCCTTAAATGATTGGATTAGAGAACTTGACCAACGGGATTTCGAGATCAAGTAATCTGATGCCCTAACTGATTAATAGAAGGAGCAGAGAGATCGATGAGTAAAACCAATCCGTCCGGAGTAAGCATAAATAAATCGGATCGAATCGTTACAATCTCCTGGCAGGATGGTCATGAAAGCCATTATTCATTCGATGGCTTAAGAGCAATCTGTCCATGCGTCGAGTGCAAAGGCGGTCATCAATACATGGGTGACTCTGTCGATCCGAGAACGATTCGGGATGCTGAAACGGGTGACATTACCCTCAGGGATGCCATCAATATAGGATCTTACGCCATTCAATTTTATTGGAGCGATGGACATTCGTCTGGAATCTACTCTTGGTCATTGCTTCGTGCCGCGTGCCCATGTCCAATATGTCTTCCCGAGGCCGATTAAGATACGATGACCCTTATGGATGATAGAAACAGTACCCAAACTGATGCGATCCACGCTGGGGACAAACATAATCCGACTTCAGCCATCTCCTCGCCAATATTTCAGAGTTCCGCTTCGAGATTCGACGATCCTGATGAAATCTCCAAGGCGATGGATGAAATTGCACATCCGGATTTTTACGGACGATACGCCTCCTATAATACAAAACAGTGTGAAGCGACTATTGCCAAATTGGAAAAAGCTGAGGCTGCGATTGTTACCGGCTCTGGCATGGCCGCAATTTCCCTGGCCCTGTTTTCCCTCTTAGAGTCAGGTGATCACATTGTCGCCCAGCGTGTTATCTATCCAACGGCATACACCTTGATTAAGAGATTTGATAAGTATCGTATTACTGCCACCTTCATTAATTCAACAGAACCAGAGTCATTCGATAAGGCGATTAACGAGAACACGAAACTTATCTATATAGAAAGTCCAGCTAATCCTGTATTGGCATTGACCGATATAGCTGCAATTGCTGAAGTTGCTCGATCCCATAACATTCTACTCATTGTTGACAATACATTTGCTACGCCACACAATCAGAAACCCTTATCCTTGGGTGCTGACATCGTCGTCCACAGTGCAACTAAGTATTTGGGTGGGCATTCAGATCTTGTTGCTGGTGTTGTAATTGGGAGAAAAGCTCTGCTTGAGGGGTTCTGGAAAAGCCATATCCTGTTTGGCGCAGTTTTACATCCTTTTGAAGCCTGGCTGCTGGAACGAGGTTTAAAGACTTTTCCTATTAGGATGGAGAGTCATAACAACAACGCATTATTGATTGCTGAATATCTAGAATCCCACCCTGCGGTTGAGAACGTGTATTACCCCGGGCTTGCCAGCAATCCTCAATATAATTTAGCGGTCAAACAAATGAATGGTGGATTTGGTGGTATGGTGAGTTTTGAGCTTAATGGTGGCTGGGAGGCCTCGAGAAACCTGCTCAAACGAGTGAGAATTATTAGTAATGCCGTAAGTCTTGGTGGGGTACATTCCCTAATAACTCATCCGGCGAGTACTGTCTCATCCATCCAATCTGAGGAAGAGATAGCGGAAAGCGGCGTGTCATCTGGGTTGATCCGGCTATCGGTTGGTCTAGAGGATCATAACGATCTCATTCAAGATCTGACGCAGGCATTAGCATAAATGAGAATAGTATGTGGCCCAGATTAGCATCGATGAATGCGTATTAATCTAATCAATAAGTCTCCCTTGAATGTGTCTATTTGGGGGTTGTCAACGTTAAAGAGAGGCAGTAGTATTGAATTATCTACTTTTGGTGGAGAACCCTATTCCAATTTAGTTATAGATGCTGTTGGGAAGCAGCAGGCATCTTAACTTGACTATAATCTTTATGATCTTGGCGGTGAAATGTGGTTGAATCAGAGCCCGAATTGATAACAATCATTGAAGGTCCAACTCCAGATTTTCAGCCCAGTCCGTATCTTTGGCTTCAATCAGTTATGGAAGGATTTGAAGATGCTGAGATAAACATGTGTGAAATGCGTACATTCAATGCGGATAGCATTCTGGAGCGCTGCCGGACTGCGTGGAATGAGGGGCGATTTGTTAAGCTAGATTATCCGGATCGTCTTCGAATGCGAAAGCAGGATGACGTTGTTGCTCTAAAAACCCACGCTGGAGAAGAAGGACCATTGCTGATAGTGTGGGTGCGGCAGCCCTTTAGCGAATTGCGAGAAGAAGGTATCGATGACGAAGAGGATGATTTCAGCTACTAATCACCATTTTAATGCCTTGAGCAAGATCAATCTGGATGATTTCTTAGCCTGCTTCAAAAAAGATGCAACTCTCGCCGATCCGTATAGGGGTAAACCATATGCAGGCAAAGAGGGATTAAGTAAATGGTTCAATGGCATTAGGAGGAGCTGGAAAGGATTCTCAATTGAAGCCGAAGAAGCTTTTAATAGTGGTGATAGGGCAGCGGTGAAATGGACAGACCGGGGGGGTAAATTCTGGAAAGAATGCAACTTTTTCAGGCATCGATATATTGACGAGGACGGCCTTATCACAAGAATTGATGGATACTGGGATGCGCCCTCAATGATGGCCCAAATTAGGTAAATCAAAGCCCCAAGACTCCGAGTACCCCTAGATATAACTTCTTTTTTTTATCCAATATTGTGTTTCTTATCAGCCTTTGGTATTAATCAAGGAACATTGGCTATGTTTCCAGAAGGAGGGTGAATAATGACATATAAAACCATTAACACAGAATTAGCCCACAATGTACTTACCATAACGTTAAACCGACCGGAGTCATTGAACGCTTTTAACGACGAAATGATAAGGGAAACAACCTCCGCTTTCAAGCAGGCGGGAAAGGACAAGGAAACCCGATCAGTGGTTATAACAGGCAGCGGCCGGGCCTTTTCCTCAGGGCAGGATTTAAAGGAAATTAATGAACGACAAGGCGAATTTTCCATCGGCCAGCATATTCGCCTTGGATATAATAAACTAATTTTGGCTATGGTAACCTTGGAGAAGCCAGTTATTGCTGCTGTAAATGGCGTCGCGGCCGGCGCGGGTTGCAGTGTCGCTTTGGCAGCTGATATTAGAATTGCTTCAGATAATGCAAGTTTTATTCAAATTTTTAGTCGAGTTGGCCTGATTCCAGACAGCGGTTCTACCTGGCTGCTACCGCGTCTTATTGGATATGCTCGCGCTTATGAGATGGCCATAACATCTGACCGAATTTCAGCAAAGAAAGCCCTCTCCTGGGGGTTGGTAAATGAGGTAACCCCTCCTGACCAACTAATGGAAATTGGGTACGGATGGGCGAGAACGATCGCTTCTGGCCCAACATTGGCCTATGGATTAACAAAAAGGGCAATGTACAGGGGTTTCAACCAATCATTGGTCCAATCTCTTGACTATGAATCACAATTACAGGAACTTACCGGACGGAGCGAGGACTTTAAAGAAGGGATTCAAGCATTTGTTGAAAAGCGTGACGCGATATTCGAGGGAAAATAGCGGGAATCCACTATAATTGACGAAACCTTAAACGGATGTCAGTCTCAGATAACGGCTAAAAAATCACAGAGGGTACAAAGGATTTATGTTTTATCGGGAACAATAAAAAAAATAGACAATGGACTTTTTAAATTTTGGCGATTTAGATCCGGATCTAATTAAGGTCTGGATCGCGACAAAAGGCATTCAAATATTAATTATTGTTGTCTTATCAGTGATCGCATATTGGTTGCTGTCAGCCGCGAGCCGCCACCTGTCACACCGGATCAAGAAGCTGGATGATAAAGAGGGGAGTGCGCTCGACCAGCGAACCGAAACGATTTCAAGGCTGATTCGCTCCGCCGGTCTAATAATTATTTTGATCACGGCTTTATTAATGATATTAGATCAGTTGGGGATAGCTATCGGGCCGATATTGGCCAGTGTTGGATTGCTAAGTTTGGCAATAGGTTTGGGCGCTCAGACATTGGTTAAGGATATCATCGGGGGAATTTTCATTGTTATGGAGGACCAGTATCATATCGATGAGGTGATTGAATTTGACGGCCGGATTGGAACGGTCGAGGATATAACCCTGAGGATCACTAAGGTAAGAGATTTTAGAGGATACCTCCACATTGTGCCTAATGGTGAAATACGGTTGGTTACAAATCGAACGCGCGGCTGGTCCAGGGCTGTTCTTGATGTTGGAATAACCTATGAAACTAATCTGGAACAAGCTCTAGACGCGCTTGAGGAAATCGGCCGCTTGGCAAAGAACGATCCAGAAGTTGGCCCTCTGCTGATAGAAGAGCCACAGGTAACAGGCGTAGAAGATCTGGAAGATTGGCAAATTCGTCTTCGTTTAACAGTGAAAACTGAACCTAATCAGCACTGGGGGGTTCAAAGATATTTACGCAGGTTGGTACGGGAACAGTTTCCAGAGAAAGGAATAACGATTGCATTCCCGCGCCAGGAAGTAGTCGTGCTTGGACTTAGGAACCAGGTCTCGGATGGGGCGAACGAGACCAGAATCGAACCAAGTAGTTAAGGTTGGTTCACTCTAGCGCCGCTACGTACAATTTATTACCAGTAACAAAGAATATCCTCAGCGGATTTTCAACCACCGTAAAATCGACGATTTCTGTAAAAAGCTCATCTCCATACTCATCAGAAGCTCGATATTGGGTGAGAAAAGTGCCGCCAAGACTAAACTGAATAATGCGTCCACTGCCGGGATCTGATACGAAAATCGAGGAGTTGAGCCCGCTGCCGCTAATTTTTACCGAAGTCGGCTTAACCATTGGTGATAATAATCCGCCTTCCGCCAGGTCAGATTTACCCCAAAGCATCATTTCCTGAACATACCGTCTGAGCCGACCATCTTTATAAAGTAGAATAACGCTGCCATCCTCCTCATAGATAGCGAAGTCCACTACCTCATCAATATCAGTTCCATCACTTAATGTTAACGTCTGCTGGTTTTCAGCAACAGTGAAGCCATCGCCCTCAGCGAAGTAGCGTCTAATTTGGCCTAACCCAACATCAAGTATATATAGCCGCTCGTTGTAAGTCGTTATCTCTTTTGGTTGAATCCATTCGCTTGACAATCCAAGCGGAACCGCTCTGGTGTCGGCAAAATTGGGGTAGTAGGTTATCAGTGCACCGCGAGCGTCAAGGGTTGCCAAGCCATCACGAGTTACTGAGATCCCCCTTGGTCGCCATACGATATCGATAAGCGGTCCAACGACATGGCTTCCAACAGCTTGGTCACCAAATAAGATAACTTGGGGTTTTGACTCTGGAAGAGACAAATAACCTTCACTTGTAGCCAATGTATAAACGAGATTATTTGCTGAATCCAAGACAAAAAGACCACCATTTAATTCATCACCTGTGCTAACAGCAGTCAAATCAGTCGAAGGGTCAAATTCCATAAAGAGCTGGGCTCCTAGACGGGAAACACCACTAACTCTATCCAGTTCTGATTGCGCCTGTAACCTCATTCGCAGGAATTCTGGGTCTCCGGGTCGCAGCTTCTGGCCTTCTTTTACAAGCCGCATTATCTCGCTAAGAAAAAACGAGGCTGCCTGGAAATCGTTGCCTGCTTGCTGAGTCAGGCTGAAGTTTTCCTCTATCTTGAGCTTCAGATCGCCAACATAAAGAACTTGGCCCCTTTGAACATAAACGCCAGCAACCAGTATGCCAATGGCCAACGGTATAATTACTGCAAAGAAAGTAGGTAAGGCCCAGCCTGGATTATCCGAATTTGGGCCTGTAGGTTGGCGTATTGTCGATAGGAAATCTGCCATCCATCCAGTGGCTCTTGACATGCTTTTTGCCGCCACCGATGTAGCTACCCGGGCAGTTGTTTCTACTGTTTCTACATCGATTGCTGTTTGACGTGCAGATTCTTGTCTCAGACCAGTTGGCGGCGCTGCTGGTTTTAGACGTATCGGCTGGCCAATCGGGAGCGACAACTTACGACCAGATCTGGAAGCCACCGCTCTATTCACATCGGGGAGATCCAGCGGCGGATCATCCGAAAATTCAATTAATATTGATCTGGCAGTCGACTCCCCAATTATTGATGTAATTTTAGCGATGCCTTCATATATCGAACTGTTTATAATCGCATCTTCAACGTCGGCTATTTCAATGTGAGCCATCCGTGGGTCAGAAAGCAAAAGCGTATCACCAGGCTGCAGCCAATGGTGGTAATATCGAATATCCAATCCCGCTGACCTTCCCAGCGGTATCAGCGGTTCAGGCGTTGAAGGGGGAAGTCGCTCGATTCCAAAATTATGACCGATAAGAGCGAATGATTCCCCAACTTGAGCAGTAAAAAGCTCTTCCCCTCTCAGGGCAGCGCAAATTAATGCACCTTCTCTTGGCTTATTTGTACCACTAAGGTTGAATTCGAGGAGCAAGCGGTTTGTTTCTAGGATCGCTTTCCGGAGTGCCGCGGTTACACTGCCAGGGGTTTGAAAGTAAATAGTACTTAGAGAATCTAAAATATCCTGGCTTAAAGATTCCGATTCCTCTATCTGTCCGCTTAGGGACAAATGTATAAAAAGAGAATCCTGGCTCCGGCCGCGTGCTGCCGTTCCCGGAGAAGTCACCGCCAATAATCCAGGCGCCGTTCGCCCATTTTGGACTTCACCGTTCACGATATACAACTGACCGGTGATCGCTTGTAATTCCATTAAATTTACTACATCGAAGAAAGAGGCATCCGCAAATGGACCTTACATAATCATATCATAGCGATATGCTTAATACAATATGGCAGGGCCGTAAATTCAATAGGAGATTGGTCTATATAATAGATCTGGCACGGGATTAAATGGCGCAAATTGTGTCGTTGGGGAGATTTCTCTGTATACTAAACCGTTCGTCTCTTTTCAGTGAACTCATGAATATTACCATTGCTGGCGAGCTACCGTTTTTAGTGTTATTAAAAGCTATCATAGTAGATAGTGGGCATAGCGTGGATGCCTACTTCATCGAGGATTTTCTTGCTGCTGAAGAGAGTGGAATAATCATGGACAAAACCTCCTCGGCCGATGTCGCAATTGAACTCCGTAATGAATCTCCGCAGGCAAAAAAGATGCTTCTACGATCCCATGCTAATAACGTTTCCAATAAGACGATGGTTCTTACTTCAGCCCTGGCTACCAGCGCAACACAGGCAGCTGCCTGGTTTCATTCTCCCGGGAGGGTGACCGGCTTTGGCTTAATGCCACCTTTAAAGAGCGGCGAAACGGTCGAAGAGTTATATCCTTTGCAGGATTCGGAAAAGAAGCCAGGAGCGCGCTGGCCTTTTGGAGATCAATCAAACTCTAGCCTGTCATCGTGGCTGATAGTGCTGGACTGGTAAGGCCCCGGATCGTCTGCTGTCTTATTAATGAGGTTATCACCACCCTGATGGAGGGTAATGCCACCCCTGAGAACATTGATTTGGCTATGAAAATGGGAACCGAATATCCTTTTGGACCTTTGGAATGGGTTGATAAGATTGGATTAGATATCGTTCTGGGTTTTGTGGAAGGTTTGTTCTTTGAGTGGGGTGATGATCGATACAGCCCAGCGCTGGTGCTCCGCCGGATGGATGCGGTCGGTAGATTGGGTCAAAAGAGTGGGACTGGCTTTAACAACCATAATCAAGATAGTTCGCTTAAATAATGCCCATTCACGAATGCTTCATTTGCAGGGACGATATTGAAGCCCGACGTCTCTATGGGAATCTCGGTAATGAAGAGGGCGAACTTTGCCCTATATGCCGCCAGCCTGCCTGCAAATATCACTTAGCAATTGTCCGGTGGCGCTGGCGAGAGTCGGGCACAATAGAGACAGCCCGGATCTGCCACTTATGTCTGAGTAGGTATAATCACCGGAATTGGGACGTAGCCAACAGGGACTGGATCACTTAGGGCGATACCAAATTGCCATCAATGATCCACGATTTTATATTCCTGAAGAAAATTTGCTGTGTTTATTCGAATACAGGAACGTCGGGTCCCACGATCTCCTTAAACATACCAAGGATCTCGCCAGGTTCAGCATGCCGTCGCTGCATGGATTTTTTGGAGAAGATGAGCTGATCATTGACTGTAACTTCGAATGCACCGCCACTGGAAGTTACCAATTTGATATCATTAATCACGTGTTGGTAATTGGATAGCAACTCTTCAACCAGGCCAACGGCCCGAGGAAGGTAGCTTCAAGGAACGCAATATTCGATCGAAATATTATATTTTTCCATAAATGATATACTCCAAATTTTGAGAGTTGGGGTTTGAAAGCAATGACAGAGGCCAAGTATAACGATGCCCTCAGTGCTTGACAACCACAGGTGGCTAGGTTACGATACGCGCTGCATTCGGGCCTGTAGCTCAGTTGGGAGAGCGCTACAATCGCACTGTAGAGGTCAGGGGTTCGAGTCCCCTCAGGTCCACCAGCTAATGATAAAGTTGCTGGCTTACTGTTTTACAATCGCACATATAAAGCGTTGATCAGGAGTATTAGGCGCGGGGAAACTGGTTATCGACGAAGAGAGTTGCTCCAGAGGCTGCAAGAGCGACAAACAGCGCTGAACTCGCCTGCAAGCTGCAATGGTGAACAGATGGATTCTTATTAGCCACTGCCGGTCTTAAACCGTTAACATTAAGAGTGGATGGCCATATGGGTGACAACATCTGATATTTTTGGAACCCGTATAATCTCATTACAATCAAGCATGGGCCTGTAGCTCAGTTGGGAGAGCGCCACAATGGCATTGTGGAGGCCAGGGGTTCGAGCCCCCTCAGGTCCACTAGAACTATCGATTCACTAGCCATCAATCAGAGTGGTACCGCGGACCTCTTTCGTCTCTGAACGGAAGAGGTCTTTTTAATTTATTCATGATACAGGTAATAGATTGAAATGATCAGTACTCAATATTCAAAGATCATCATCGATACTGCCAAGGGACCTATCTACGCCCGGTCGGCCGGCCATCCTGATTCAAAGATCGTCATCGCTGTTCACGGTTGGAGCCAGCGCAATGGATGGCGTACCTGGGAACCCTTGATGACCCCTCTTAGCAAGGGGGGATTATTTGTGGTAAGCCTTGATATGCCTGGTTGGGGCGACAGTCCGGCATGGCTGGACAGTTCGTTGTCGCCAAAATTAGCTGTCGAAGCGCTAATATATGTTGCTGATCATTTCAATAAGGACCGGGCAGTAATCATGGGTAAAAGCTGGGGCGGCGGCGTGGGTATTCACTATGCGATGGACCATCCTTCTAGAGTGTCAAAACTCATTTTATCCGCTCCGGCTTTCAGAAAGCTGGATTCTTTACACACCCTTTCCCAACCTGTCCTGTTGGTCTGGGCAGAGGATGATCAGGTGATTCCTTATAAATACTCGGCCGAATTCCTGGAGCGGATCCCCAATATTGAATTTATTTCTTTTAAGCATGGTGGACACAGCGCAGCGCCGAAAAACGCTGACCTGTTTGCGCCATCGGCCGTCCAATTTATTCGTTCACCATCAAACAATGACGACTAGGGACCTAAATTATTTTTGGAGAATAATATGAGTGGAAAATATAGACCGGGTGATGTTGAATCCAAGTGGCAGGAAAAATGGGAGTTGGATGGACTGAATAATCAACTTATTGATAATTCGAAACCAAAGCACTATGCCTTAACCATGCTGCCTTATCCATCAGGTGATTTGCACATCGGACACTGGTATGCCATGGTGCCTAGCGACGCACGCGCCAGGTATAAACGGATGAAGGGCTTTAATGTTATGTTTCCCATGGGATTTGACGCTTTTGGTCTTCCAGCGGAAAACGCTGCTATCGAAAGAAATATCCATCCCGCCAAATGGACCTATTCAAATATTAAAAAGATGCGTGTTCAATTGAGAAGTATGGGCGCCATGTTTGATTGGAACCGCGAGGCGGTGTCATCGGATCCTTCATATTATCGATGGACCCAATGGTTCTTTCTGAAGCTGTTGGAACTTGGATTGGCCTACCGTAATAAGGCGGCCGTTGATTTTTGCCCCCATTGCAACACCACCCTGGCGAGAGAACAGGTCTGGGGAGATGATCGCCATTGTGAAAGATGCAAGACGCCTGTCATTAAGAAGGAATTGGAACAGTGGTTTTTCAAAACCACTGCATATGCTGAAGAGCTCTTAGATTTTCACCAGCTTGATTGGCCTGATCGGGTCATTACTATGCAGACAAACTGGATAGGCAAGTCCGTAGGCGCTGATGTGATTTTTAAAACCGAGTCTGGTGACCAAATACCCATATTTACCACGAGACCAGATACTTTGTGGGGGGCTACGTTCATGGTTCTGGCCCCTGAACACCCGCTGGTTGACCGGATCACCACCATCGAATTCAAGGACAAGGTAAGCGCTTATCAAGCGGCCGCTGAAAGGATGGATGAGATTGATCGCGAAGCAATTGACCGCGAAAAAAGCGGCGTTTTTACTGGGGCCTATGCGATTAATCCAGTCAATGAAGAGCGAATCCCAATCTGGATCGCGGATTACGTGTTGATGAGCTATGGGTCTGGGGCCATTATGGCTGTTCCAGCGCACGACCAGCGGGATTTTGAGTTCGCTAAAAAATTTGAACTGCCCATCATTGAAGTCATTCTCATGCCGGGTAGAAAAGAAGAAGATCCAGCCTTGACTGAAGCCTTTACCTCGAAGTCTGACGGCGTCATGATAAACTCCGGTCAATTTGACGGGACGCCAGTTGCAGTCGCAGTTGAAAAAGTTACTGCCTGGTTAGAGGAGAAGGGTATTGGAAAATATGCAGTTAACTATCGTTTGAGGGACTGGCTTATCAGCCGCCAACGTTACTGGGGCGCTCCTATTCCGATCATTTACTGTCCAGACCACGGGGCAGTTCCCGTGCCCGAGGAAGATCTGCCGGTACTTCTGCCTAAAGATGTGGAGTTCATGCCTACCGGAGAAAGCCCGCTGAAATTTCATGAGGGCTTTTTGCACACAAGCTGTCCGATATGCGGAGAGCCATCCCTTCGGGAAACGGACACCATGGATACTTTCATGTGTTCGTCCTGGTACCAATATAGGTATCTGAGCCCCAACTACGATAAAGGGCCATTTGATCCCAAGGAAGGAGCTTACTGGCTGCCAGTAGATCAATATACTGGTGGAATTGAACATGCAACGATGCATCTTATTTATACTCGCTTTTTCACCAAAGCCATGAAGGAAATGGGCCTGGTCGATTTTGATGAACCAATGTTGGCGTTATATAACCAGGGTATGGTCCTCGGAGTCGACGGGGAAAAAATGTCGAAATCCCGTGGAAACGTGGTCGCCCCTGATAAATTAATCGAACAGTACGGGGCTGACACTGTTCGCGCATACCTGATGTTCTTCGCCA
>BTQB01000041.1:0-12911 GCA_036985655.1 Anaerolineae bacterium
ATAAAGGGAAGAAGGATGGACCTAAAGCCAATGCGACTTAAGTGAACGGGCCATAATGTAATGGCCCATAACCAGGCAGTTAACAATCCAGTCCGACGATCAAACCATGTAGCTGCCAGCTTGTAAACTAATAAGGTGGTTAAAGTTCCGACAACGGCCGCAGCCAATCGTACAGCCAGCGCCGTGTTGCCCAAGATTAAAATTGGCAAAGCAGTAAGATAAATATAGAGGGGCTCACGGCCGTTGTTAGCTGGAAAATAAAAAGGGTTCTGGCCATTCAAACTGCCGCTTAAAACACTCTGGGCGTCGAGACCATTAGCAGCCTCATCGCGATATAATCCAGGCGGGATGTCACCCACTTGCCAAAAACGTAGGGCGGCGGCGACGATTAGTGCTAACAATAACATCGCCCATCCCAGACGGGATAGGCGATTATTACCCTGTGTCAGATTCAATTTTCCCTGGGGCACAGTTGTCAAAACGGGGCAAGTATAGCAAAATAAGATCCCGTGTCAATTATCACAAACGGTGTTGGGCCAGAGGTGGGCCGTCTCATAATTTAGGAGAAATGCTAATCGATGGCGCCGATCTAAAATCAACTTTCTTTCCAACAATTGCTGCTAAAAATGCGTATTTTGATGGTTTCAAAAGCCTGCTTGGTGGGCGCATATCAGACCAAACTTGAGTTGATCGCGGACCACGCTGACCTCGAGCTTATGGTCATTGTACCACCATCCTGGCGCGATCCGGCAGGTAAGGTCAATTTGGATCGGGCGCACACGAATGGATATCAGTTGGTCGTCGATCCGATTCGCTTCAACGGACGCTATCACCTGCACTATTATCCTCACCTGACGAGGCGACTGAGAGAATATCAGCCAGATATCTTACATATTGATGAAGAGCCGTATAACCTGGCGACCTGGAAAGCGATACGAGCTGGTCGAAGCACTGGATGTAAAACTTTATTTTTCTCCTGGCAAAATATCAGCCGGAAATACCTTTGGCCATTTAACAAGATGGAAAGTTCGGTATTAAAGAACGCTGACTTCGCAATTATGGGAAATAGAGAATCAGTATCGGTTTGGCAAGGAAAAGGGTATAAGGGCCCGTATGAAATCATCCCCCAATTTGGCGTTTCGATTAATAGATTCAAAAGACAGGAACAGAGGAGCCGAAGTAAAGAGTTTGTTATTGGCACAGCCGGTCGTCGCCTCGTTCGCGAAAAGGGTGTTGGGCTGATTATTAAATCAGTGGCTGGCTTGCCAGGGTCGTGGCAGCTGAGGATTGCAGGAGAAGGTCCTGAGCGCCAATCTTTGGAGCAGTTGGCAGCAGATTTGGGTCTGGGCCATCGAGTTTATTTCGACGGCCTGATTTCCTCTGAAGATATGCCTGCCTACTTGAACCAGCTAGATGCCCTGGTCCTGGCCTCACGCACCATGCCAAATTGGAAGGAACAATTCGGCCGGGTGCTTATTGAGGCCATGGCCTGTGAAGTACCTGTAATCGGGTCAGACAGCGGAGAGATTCCCAACGTAATTGGGCCAGCCGGCCTTATCTTCCCGGAAGATGATGGGGAAACTCTGAAAAAACATATTCAATCGTTAATGGATGATGAAAATGTAAGGGATGAGCTTAGCAAATCTGGTCTGCAAAGAGTATTGGCAAAGTACACTCAAGAGAAAGTTGCTGATAAAACTGTATCGGTCTACCGAAAAATGATGGCCCAAGATGAATGATGAGCCAAATCTCGAAGAATCAATTGAAGCGGAGGGGACGGGAACAGACAGGCGCTTGATATACCGGATCATCGGATTCGTATTTATCACGGCTGCGCTGCTATTAGCTATTTACGGAATTGTTGCCTTGAGCGCCTGGCGACAGGGCCAAGATCTTCGCGCCGAGAAGGCCCAAAGTGCATTGGAGGAAGATCTAAATAGTCAATTTACGCTGGCCCAAGAAGATGTCAAGGCAGGTAATTTTTCCCTGGCTTTGCGGAGGTTAGAGTGGGTATTAACGAGAGACCCAAAGTTCCCCGGAGCAGGCCTCTTACAGGATGAAGCGCGGAACAAACTAAATCTGCTTCTGACGCCATCTCCAACAGCGACTCTACCGGCAACGGCCGAGGTTGTTGAAGATGATGCTGGTCCTGATCCAACTGACTCATTTATGGAATTGGAGCGATTGATTGAAGCTGAGGATTGGAAGGCGCTGTTGACAGCTGCCTCCGAATTTCAAGTATATTTCCCCAATCACCGCAGGCAAGAAACTGACAAAATGTTGTATGACGCCTATATCGAACTGGGGTCAGATCTCATAGGCAGCAAACAGGTTGAGCTTGGTCTATTTTATTTTTCACAGGCAGAAAGGTTGGGCGACTTGCCCATTGAAGTTGAGGATCAGCGATCATGGGCAGAGCTTTATTTAACCGGTATCGGCTATTTCGGCGTTGACTGGGCAGCAACGGTTCTCTATTTTCGAGATCTCTGTGCGGCTGCGCCATTTTATCAAGACGCTTGCGTCAAGTTCCACCAGGCATTGGTGGCATACGCTGATCAATATTCCGGGGCACAAGATTGGTGTCCGGCTGAAGGATATTATCGAGAGGCAATTGAGCATGAATCCAGTCCTGAACTCGTCGACGCTCTCGAGCGAGCGGTCGAAGGCTGTGCCGAAGCCACGCCAACGCCTACAGCCACTCTGCAGGGTGAAGAGCAGCAGGAGGGCACGCCAACTCCTGAGTCTGAATAAGGCTAAAGAGCCATTCGCACCGACCTAGGGGCGTGGCTATAATCAAATCACCATGGCCGAACCGGGAGAACCAATAAGCGAGCGTGAACTATCAGTACTCGAAAGGTTGGTAGATGGCTCTACCAACCGGGAGATCGCCCGCGACCTCGATATCAGCCCTAATACTGTAAAAGTACACCTTAGAAATGTCTTCACGAAGTTGGAGGTTTCATCCAGGACCGAGGCTGTCACAGTGGCCTTACAGCAGGGAATATTATCTGACCTGGCTGATGGTGGTGGAGCTGGTAATCAACATACGGAAGGCGTTGAAGAGCTAAGTGAAAAAGAGGATATGGCAAGTAATGAAGGCGTAATATCCTCTGTCCTAAAATTGAACCACGCTACTCGTTTCTGGCGCATACTAACAATTACTCTGGTAGCTGTTATTGCGCTGCTGCTGGTGATACTGATCAGATCCGGATTGAACAGCCAGGGAAATCGATCAGAAACCAGCAGCGGGCTAGATGAAGAAATAATGACCGAAGAACCTATTGGCGACACGAATTGGCTAAAGGCCAGATCGTTATTAGGGGCGAGGGGGAACATGGCAGTGGTGACTATCGGTCTCGATCTCTACCAAATTGGGGGAGAGGTTGAGGCTGGCATTGTGAGTCTTGTGGATGTATTTGATACGAACAACCACGAGTGGCGATCGGCCGCGTCGAAACCAACCGCCGTTACTGATGCGACGGCCGCTGTATTGTTTGGCGAAATATACGTCCCTGGAGGTCGATTGGCAGATGAGAATCCAACATCGGTTGTAGAGGTTTACAGCCCGGCAAATGATGCCTGGCGTCAAATTACACCATTGCCCAAACCTCTTGCCGGCGCTCTCGCCTTAACAGATGGGGGTCTCTTATATGTCTTTGGTGGTTGGGACGGCCAAGAATTCGTCGCCGACAGTTACGTATATGATCCTGGAACTGATGAGTGGCAGGAACTACCACCGATGAAATCCGCCAGAGCCAATGCTGCGGGAGCAGCTCTGGTAAACCAACTATTTATTGTGGGCGGTTTCGATGGTACAGGTGAGCTTAACAGCTGTGAATATTACGATATCGCGGAGGCTGGCTGGTTTTCGTGCGCGCCAATGGAAGAAGAGAGAGCCGGCGCCGGCGCGGCCATTTTGGGGAACAAGCTGATCTATGTGCTGGGCGGTGGTTTGGACTCTTCAGTCGTAAATGGAGAGGTGTACGACGTCGAAAATGATAGCTGGCAAACTGTCGTTATGCCGATGTTGAAGGATAATCTTAGCTGGACCGATCTTGGTGTGACCAGCGTGGAAGCGCGAATTTATGCACTTGGCGGCCGACAGAATGGCGAGCTAGTTGATTTCAATTACATCTACGCGCCGCTTATCCACCGGACGTTTTTACCTGCGGTTGGCGATGACAGGTAAGGGATAACCTCACCAAGCCCAAAAAAATCCTCCTTAAGTATGGCCATCATTAAGAGAGGTCAGCGAAAAGGCTTTTCTCCCGCAGCTTTCCTGATGGTTTAGGGTAAACACGGATGTAGGTTTCCTGGGAGAAAAGGAGTTTCTGTATCCAGTTAGGGATCAGCCGGCTGAAGCCAGTTCCACCTCCTTGACTGCTATGTTCGGCACTGGCTAACCGCTTTTGTTCCCAATAACGACGATAGTTAATCCTTGTTGTGATCATTTCCTGGGGCACACCCATCTTGGTGAAATCAATGTCTTGATTGCGACCAACTCGAGACGGGTCATGTCCACGAAGCCGCATCAAGAAGGCGACTATCTTTATCCATTTTTGGGAGAAGGCAGTGTAATAAAGGCGCTGGGGTTGGAAAGGGGCCGGACCGATATCTGGATATTTTTGTTCATCTCCTGCTGCAAAGAAGGCTGGCGTCGTTATCTGGCAGCAGCGAATATGATCTGGATGGAAGTATCCACCAGTCTCATCATGGGTAACCACAACCAAAGGCCTTAATTCTCTTATCAGCTTGATGACCTTCCTGGTGGCCTCTTCCGGGTCGACATTTATAAAAGATTGGGGATCATCGTTGGCGCTATCACCAATATAACCCGAATCCCTATAGCCGAGAAAATGCACTTTCACACCAAGAACCCGGGCAGCAGCTTTAAGTTCTTTCGCCCGTACATCAGATAATTGGGAACGGTCGCCTGCCCACCTGGCATCGGTAGAACCAGCAGCGCCATCGGTGGCGATTGCCACATGAACATCGACTCCCTCGGCCGCATAGCGGGCTAAGGTGCCACCGATTCCGTAAGATTCATCATCCGGATGGGCAAGAACAGCCAGGAGGGATCTATTCATAAGTGAACTTCAATTAGGCTGCTTCCTGGCGCTGCGGTAGCGCTCACCGGAAGCTCTAAGGCAAAACCCACGGCTTTGATTAAAATGTCCAGCGTAAGGCCATAATATTAATAAGTAATGTTTCTCACCAATTCTTAGGATTATGACGAATTTGATTCTGTTACAGCCACGGCCATCCCTATGGCGTAAGTATCGGTATGGGAAAGGCTAATGGACCAATGAACCAAACCCTGATCGGCCGCAACTGTCTTTGCCTTGTTGTGAAGGACCAGCTCTGGCTTACCACGGCTGTCACCTACAACCTCGATGTCTGTCCAGTTAAAATCGCCTATTCCAGTTCCCATAGCTTTGGCTACGGCTTCTTTAACGGCAAAACGACCTGCCAGCCTGGCAGCCTTTCCCTGGCAAAATTGAACCTCCTGGGGTGTGAAAAAGCGATTGTAAAATTTCTCGCCATGCCGCTCGATCGCATTTTCTATGCGGGCGATCTCAATCAAATCGACACCCGAAACTATCATAAGCAATTCACATTTTATCTGTTTCAACTAGCTCAGGACCGGCGACGGAAATTGCCAATTTATCGATATTCAAGTAATTGGCGGCCGCTGCCTGAACCGTATCCGGAGTCATCGCACTTATCTTATCGGGTAATAGCTGAAGATAATCAAGACCAAGGCCATAAAATTCCATATCTGTAATAATATTCGCCAGGCCATCATTTGTTTCTAAACTTACCGGCAACGATCCGGTTCTATATGCTTTTGTATCCTCCAATTCATCCTCTGGGATTGGTTCAGTCAACAGCCGTTCTATCTCATGAATAACGCTCTTAATTGCTTTTTCAACATTTTGAGGCGCGACGCCTGTGCTTACAGACCAGGGGGAGGGGCCAAGACCTCCGTGCAACTGACTGTAAGCGTAATAAGCTAGACCTTGATCTTCCCGGACAGATTGGCCCAGGCGACCCATCATACCAAAAACGCCCAAGATCGTATTGGCCACACTTGCCTCTAGATAATCTTCGGCCGATCTGCGCGGTCCGGGCACACCAAGAATGATATCAGATTGGGACTTCTCTTCCATGGGCACAAAAACTCGCTGACTACCGTCAAGACCAGGGGCATCTGGCGCTGGGGGCATGCCAACTTGTTCAGGACGCCAATCACCAAATGCAGCCTTAACTTGATCAACAACCTGATTCGTATTAACCGCCCCTACCAGAGTAATAATCATGCCATCAGGACCATAATAATCGTGGTGGAATCGGGCCAGATCTTCAGCGTTGATTTGGCTCATACTTTCCGGATAGCCGTCGACCAACAGCCCATAAGGGTGTTCACTATAAAGTAATTCACGGAACGCCTGAGCAGCCCTGTATCTTGTGTTATTGTCACGAATTTGAAGACTTGTTAAAAATTCACCGCGCACAGACTCCATCTGATCAGGTGGAAAGGATGGCTCTCTTAACGATTCGGCAATCATGTCGATTAATAAGTTCATATCCTCCGCCAAGCAGGATCCAGAGAATTCAGAAATATGTCGACCGGCGGCAAAGTCCAGCGATGCCCCAACGGATTCGATATCCTCATAAATCTCTTCGAATGTTCGATTGGCTGTTCCTCGCATTAACATTTCGGAAGTGAAACTGGCGGTTCCGGCATTCGCCCGGGTCTCTACTAACGAGCCAGCGCGCACCAAGCCTTCAATCACAACTGAATCAGTGATAGGGTTCTCAAAGACAAGGATGATTAGGCCATTGGGCAGTAAACGGCGATGAATTGATTCTGGTCCTGGGTATTTGGATACGGGCATAAATCTCCGCCTTCATTATTATTCAAACAGTCAATTTGATATATAGCACCATTTTTTGATATTAGGTAAAAATCTATTCGGCAGCACCGTCGTTATAAAAGACAAGAATACTTTCTGTTGAGGCTGTAGTAGACCCTTCCTAAGGACGCTCAACAACATAATCCTGACCTGAAGGGTTCGTCAGATTTACAATCACCTCCTGCCCTCCAAACCCATCGATTAAGTCATGTGCTCGTACAGTAACTGTCTCAATTTCTTCTGGGATCATTAATCCTCTTTGAGACCTGGTAAATGGCTGTTCATCCACATGAGGGTGCACCAGCAAACGGGTGAAGGGATCTTCCGGGGAGTTTTTCAAAACAGTGCCGTCAGGCAACACAACATCCCAGCCATCGGCATAATCTTCCCAGCCGGTATCAGGATGCTTGACAGTTACATGGAAGGTCCATAATCCATCAGCTGACAAGATAGCTCGAACAAAGGTAACATCCGCGTTGGGAACGCCGTTCATAATCTCTTCTTCACCTGCTGTGGTAACAGTAAATTCAGGTTCAATCGTGGGAGTTGGGGCGGCAACTGATGGAACAATCGTCGGCTCTTGGGGCTCAGGATCTGGCCTGGTGGATGTCGCCACTGGCTCTCGAGATTCTTCCTCGAGCGCTGGGTTAAAATCCTGCTCTTGCTGGCAGGCGGCTAAAAAGATGAAGATGAACAGACTTATGCTTAAAAAGTGTGTTTTCAATACCTCTACTCCTAATTTGTTTGGCCATTTCCGGATGGTTCGTATAAACCGACGATTCGATTATCTTCGCCCAAGTATGTCTTGTGCACTCGTTCGAGATCATCCAGGGATATCTGGTCTAAGGCTTCTAGTGTATCTTCGTACCATTGATAATCTCCAGCGATAACCTCGGCCATACCGAGCATTTGACCTTGACCGGAGACGCTTTCGCCAGCCATAACAAACTGCACCTTTGCCCTCTTAAGGGCTTTTTGCAGTTCATCTTCTGTCACAGGTTCACTCTCTAGACGCCCTAACTCCTGCTGCAACGCGGTTTCTATCTCGGTTAAAGAACGATCTGGGCGGGCAACAGCCGTTATTGAATAAAGGAAGGGGTCAATGGTTGGGGCCACACTGCCAGATACGGCGGCCGCCAAATCGGTTGAAACCAGGGCTTTATATAATCTAGAGCTCTTATTCGTTGTCGCACTACCAAATAATCCAAGGCTGCTGCCACCAGCGTAGGCTGCGTTCAATAGAACTAAGGGGTAAAAATCTGGGTGATTTGCTGGGGGGGATCTAAAGGCGTATATAAGATAAGCTGCGTCTCCAGGTCCTCTCACTTTTACTCGACGTTCACCTCTTTGTGGTGGTTCGGGCCTGGAAACGGGAGGGATCTTCTCGCCTGAAGGTAAATGGCCAAATAACTCTTTTATTTGGTTCAGCATGGAATCCGATTCAAAGTCACCGGTGACAATCACTATCGCGTTGTTTGGTGCGTAATACCGGCGATAGTGATCGACTAAATCGCTACGGTCCATGTTCTCCAGGTCCACTTCATCTCCAATAACTTCATGATGATATGGATGAACTCTGAAGGCGGCGGAAACAAGCTCCTCGCGAAGTAAAAAAGTGGGCTGGTTTTCATACATGTGCCTTTCAGAAATGATAACTGTGCGCTCGGCATCTACTGCTTCTTCAGTCATCATAGCGCCTGCTATTCTGTCAGCCTCAATTCGGAGAGCCAATTCGATTTGTTCTGAGGGTAAAGTCTCGAAATAAGCGGTGAAATCGAGCCAGGTGAAGGCGTTGAACCGACCTCCTTCCCGGGAAACAAGTCTTTCCATCGTTCCGGGAGGGAAATTCGAAGAGCCTTTGAACATCATATGCTCAACCCAATGGGATGCGCCAGTCCTACCCGGTAATTCATTACGACTTCCAACCCGGTACCAGACCCAAAAGCTGGCGACGGGGGCATGATGCATTTCCTTAAGAACAACTGTCAACCCGTTATCTAGCATGGTTTTTGTTACGGGTAATTTCATTCAGATCTCCAATTGGGTGATTGCTTAGATATGTGGACTTCAGATTATATCGGTAAAAGCCCAGGAAGTTCAAATTGGCTTGACTCGCCAGAAGAGATCCTAGCAATATAGTTACATTGCCACTGGTAAATCTTATCGTTAGACTCAATATTAAACTATGAATGCAGCGATAAGTGTAAAAAGTCTTACCAAACGATTTGACCGGCCATCAGGTTGGAAATCGTGGAGGTTAAAGCAGGGTGTAACGGCCGTCAATGAGGCCAGCCTTGAAGTTGAACACGGTGAGCTATTTGGCTTATTAGGTCCAAACGGGGCGGGAAAAACGACATTGGTAAAAATGTTATGCACCTTGATCTTGCCCAGCAGCGGTGAAGCGACAATTGCCGGCTACGATCTAAAACGATCGGTCGAAATTCGCCGGTCAGTAGGATTAATCGTTTCCGATGAACGCAGTTTTTATTGGCGGCTATCCGGGCGACGAAATCTTGATTTTTTCGCTTCGATGTATGGTTTAAGTGGGGACGAAGCCGATGAGAGGATCAACCAGGTCCTTGAGGACGTTGGGCTGGTTGGACGTGGGAACGAGCTCTATAGCTCTTATTCCACGGGAATGAAACAGCGGTTGGCCATCGCCAGGGGACTGCTGCACCGACCTTCAATCCTATTCCTTGATGAACCCAGCCGAAGTCTTGACCCTGAGGCCACCTCCCGGCTTCATTCTCTCATTCGCCAACTTATCAACACCAAAGCCGTTACAGTTTTTTTGATCACCCATGATCTATCTGAAGCCGAAAAGCTGTGCGGCCGGGTAGCAATCATGCATATGGGGAGTATTCGGGCTATTGGAAGCCCAGCGGATTTAAGGAAAGGCCTAAAACCGCTGCACCAATACCATCTAACGGTCGGCCCGCTTGAGATTCAGGTGGAGGAAGCGCTTACTTTCGCTGTTGAAGGTCTTAAGTCCGAACGGCAAGACACGGTCACTCTGTTATCTTTTGCGGCCAGCGAATCTGACAGCCGATTAACAACCGCGGTTGATATTTTACGCCAGCATGATGTGGTCATTCACAAAATTGAAGGCCAACCGCCAACGATGGAAGAGGTATTTGCTCACTATATTGCTGAACCAACCGAGGACGCATCATGGGCCAACTGAAAGCGTTCCTGGTTCGTGATTTCTTCATCGAGAGCAGCTACCGGCTTTCGTTCGTCATGAGCCTAAGCACCATCCTGTTCAGTACTACAACCTTCTTTTTTATTTCTGAACTTATTGGTAAGTCGGCCGATCCTTTCCTAAGCGAATATGACACAGATTATTTTTCCTTTGTGATTATTGGCGTCGCCTTCAGCGGCTATTACACTCTTGGCTTGAGTGCTTTTGCCCGGGCTTTGAGACAAGCACAAACAACAGGAACATTAGAGGCCATGGTGCTGACGCCAGCTTCTCTGCCAACCATTGTGGTGGGGTCGGCGTTGTGGAGCTACCTGCTAACGACTATTCGCGTTTTCATTTATCTATTGTTGGGAACGCTGATATTTTCTCTCCGGCTGGAGAATGCTAACTTTCTTGGAGCAACGTTTAGTCTGCTACTCTCAATTGTCACGTTTGCAAGCATTGGCATCATCTCAGCGGGAATCATTCTTGTCATTAAGAGGGGTGAGCCCCTCACGATGTTATTTGCCACCTTCGCCAGTTTAGTTGGGGGGATCTACTATCCGGTGGCCATCATGCCTCCCTGGCTCCAATTCATCGCCAAGCTGGTTCCAGTTACATATGCAGTGCGATCTATGCGATTGGCGCTTTTGGCTGGGGCAACCTGGTCAGAGCTGGCCCAGGATCTAATGGTACTGGGCATCTTTACCCTCATTCTCTTCCCCTTATCGCTGGTTGTTTTTCGAAAGGCGTTGATCCAGGCGCGATTGGAAGGCAGTTTGACGCATTACTAGATAGTTGTTAGTAGCTGGTTGTTAGTAGTTAGTGACCCGCGACCCGTGACCCGTCCTGAATAATGTTTACAGCAAGTTGAAAAAAGGAAGCTAAGGGGCATTTATAAGCCTAGCCTTAGCTTCCTGGGGTTTAATTAGCTAACGCGGTTAATCATCTCGCGAATCGTAGAATCTAATGGGTTTCCGTTTCCAGTTGGGGAATTTTCCAACTTTAAACTTTCAAGGGTGCTGCCAACTGAAAGATACTCGTAACCTTTTTCAACAAGGAACTTCGAATCAGGGATCATGCGGCGGCCGTCGATGATGAGGTAAGGTGGCCTGGTTACACGCTCAATTGTGCCAGAGAGGGCGCGGAATTCCTCCCAGTCAGTTGAAATAAAGAGGGCATGGCTGCCTTTAATAGCATCCTCAGTCGTCTCATGATAGGTTATCCGGTCGAAAAGGTGGTTGGCTTCAGGCTGAAACCATCGTTTTGCTTCATCCATGGCCAACGGATCGTACGCGCGAATAGAGGCGACGCCACGAGCTAAAAGCGATTCAACCACTTTGAGAGATGAGGCATCCCTCATGTCGTTGGTATGTTTCTTAAAGGCCAGACCTAGAAGGGCAACTGATTTATTGTTGAATTTAAAACTTGCTTCATGTACCGCCCTGTCAATCAGGTAGGTCTTTTGGTATTCATTTATGTTGTAAACCGCTTGGAGCAGGTCAGTGGAGCGTCCAGTCCGGTTTAACTGGTAAATTAAAGATTGGATGTCTTTGCCAAAGCAGCTTCCTCCGGCGCCATTGCTAACATATGATCCCCAAGTGCTAATCCGTCCATCGGATGTGACGCCCAGTTTAAGATCCTCCATGCGGATGTTATCGAAGGTTTCAGCGAGGCGACCACCTACCCCATTCCAGAAGGAGATATAGGTGAGCAACAGCGTATTGGCCATGTACTTTATGGCTTCGGCCGTTTCAGGCGTGGTTTCAATATACCGAATGCGAACGTGATTCACGAATTGTGAGTAAACACGACGCATTAATTCGAAATCCTCGGTCGTATCAGCGCCAACAACAACCCGGTCCGGTTTTCGGGAAGCTTCTATCGCGTTTCCCTGGGGTAAGAATTCCGGATTGGAGGCCACCCCAAAATTCTTTACGTCCTTTTCTTTCATAACCTGCTGCAACAGGCGGACTGAGCCAATAGGAACGGTGCTTTTATTCACCAGCAGGACATGACGGTCAGAATTCCGTTTAGCGAGCAGTTGGGCGAGATGACCAGTGGCATTTAAGTAAGCGCTCAAATCAGTAGAGCCGTCACGGTTGGGTGGGGTTGGCAGGCAGAGAAATATGACATCGGTATCGTCAATTACTTCGCTGATATCAGTGGTGAAGAAGAGGTATTGATCAATATTCTCCTCGATGAGGTCCGGCAAGCCCGGCTCATTGACATAACGCTCAATTTCTTCTCTGTTGGCGCTTTTATAAGCATTGATCCGCATTTCATCGATATCGTAGGCATAAACTTCATGTCCATATTCAGAAATAACCGCTGCATGGGTTAAGCCTACAAATCCGGCGCCGACAACAATAATCTTCATAATGATTTCTCCTTATTGATACCTGGCCACGACATCCTTCGTTGTCATGGCCGATGAGGCAAGTTTAATACTATTTTACCTCAGAGCAAATGGGAAAAAGGGCAGTGGTTAGTTGCTAGTGGATAGTAGTTTAGTTGACAGTTGATAGTTGTTAGTGCGCCGTGAGCTAGCGATTACCGATTATCCTGGCAGCGCGCTGTCCTATTTCCACGGCATAGTTGGTTCCGCGATCCCAAGGATAAACCTGGCTCATGCTGGCGAAATATAAATTTGGCAGCGGCGTATTGATCTCAGGAATTTGTTGTGAATGGTTTAATTCTGGCACAGGTTGAGCGTACCGAGTGCGAAAGAGCCACCATTTTCGGATCCAGTCCAGCTTGAAGTCTGGATTGAATCGATCAAGAATGCCTGCGAATAAATTCTTGACTTCATC
>BTQB01000042.1:0-12806 GCA_036985655.1 Anaerolineae bacterium
TGGTAATTCGCTCTTCGATAGCCGGTTTTGTACCCGAAAAAAAGAATCGGGCTCTCAGACGTAATGTTTCCCGCGCACTCATGTAATCGTAATAACGTGGATTTTGAGCCAGATAACCGATATGTTTTCGTATTTCTACGCTGTCAGCGAAGATATCCTTGCCAAAGACTTTGGCGCTGCCACTTGTTGGCCGGGCAAGGCCCAGCAACAGCTTTATAGTGGTTGTCTTGCCAGCGCCGTTTGGTCCTAAGAAGCCAAAAATTGTATTTGGCTCCACATTGAGACTTAAGGATTGCAGAGCTACAACATCCTTATAATGTTTACTCAGATCATAGGTCTGGATTGCTATTGGTGTAGTACCCTCAGCCACATCGATCCTCCTTTTTACTTACACTCAATTTGCCAGAATTCACCCGATAAAGGCCGCTTCGTTCCGCCTAAAATTTTTATGAATACCAGGTCTAATTTGATTTCCTCGCCCCTTTTATTCAATGAACAAAAAAAATTGCTGGCATCAAAGCCAATCAACAGAATAGATCAGAATCGCGCGGTTCACATCCGGCAGATGGATTATCTTTTATTAGCCCGTTGGCCATTTACCATCGCAGTTTTTACTCTGCCAACAAACTGCTGTGGATAGATCCGTGGCTCCACTGAAAAAACTCAAATAATGTCGATGTCACAGGTCTTTCCTGGAGCAGCTTTGCGGCCGTCAGCGCACGCTGGCCTGCGCCTCTGCATGAGCCTTCTTCAGTAGACTCATTCGTGGCCAGCAAGAATTGATCTAGAGATCTTTATCCGTTTAAGTGAGAATAAATAAGGATCTGCGAGCCAAATGGATCGGTGACCGGGCAGCTGCGCACCGGATAATACATCAGCTGGTCGTTTGGCTCTGGGCCAACGCCTCCTGCCTTTAAGAACGCCATTTGAAGTCTTTCCGCCTCTCCAGCTGATTCCATTACAATAGTGACTTCAACGTTTATTGGGGAACCGCTCTTGCCCTTTAGCAGTGTCAACCAGGTGTCTCCCAACTGCCAGCCTCGAGTATATTCACCCTCAGAATAGGCCGGAGGGCCAAGCACCTGTCGGTAATAATTGACAGCTTCTTCATACTCCTCAAAATAGAGAGTAACCCCATAGATTCCAGCAAAGCCAAAACCTTGCTCGGGTGCAGGATCAACGAAATATTCTTCCCGATAGGCTGTAAAATCCATCACGCTTTCTCTCCAGGTAGATCCCTGATTATGCTTCTCTTGGGATGTGCTTTAAAGAACTCCCAAATTACATCCGTTGCTCCCACCTCCGGTATGACATCCCGCGATGGTCCATATTTTAATCCCAGCCAGGTATGTCCACCGCCTTCGACTGCGTAGAGGCCCACGGCCGTGCCATCATCACAATCGTCCCATGATTGCAATATTACATCTTCATAAGGTTGTTCGCTTCTTGGGCTTCCCAGACAACCATTTCGTTCGGCCCAGGCTTCTACCCATGTTTGAACTGATGGCACATCTGGCGCAGCCCCTTCGAACGGTATTATCTGGTCTTCTGTTCCATGGAGGGCCAGCATCGATACCGGTTGGACAATTTCACAAAGTTGCAGGCCGCTGTGAGCGCCGGCGACAGGCGCTACCGCTGCAAAGACAAGGGACATCTCGCAGCCAAGTCGATTGACCATAGTAGCGCCATTGGAGATACCGGTTGCATAAATCCGTGCAGGATCGACGCTGATCTGTCTTTCCAGGTAGCTAATTAACTCGGCAAAGAAAGCCATGTCCGGCTGGCCTACTTCTCCGAATAAGACCCCAAACCATGTTGTTGGCTGTCCAAGGGCTTGGGGATATACAACGATAAAGCCTTCCTCATCGGCCTTTTGGTTCATCCGGCTTGCATTTTGCTGTTGAATAGCGGTACTTCCCCGGCCGTGGAGATTTAGGACCATCGGCATCGGTTCGCCAGGTTCATATTGGGGTGGTAAATGAACAACAAACCAACGGTTAAGATTGCTAACCATAATTGAATCCAAATAATCACCAGGCTCCTGATAGCGCTGAACTGATTCCTCCAATACCTCAGCCATTGGTGTTTTACTGGGCTCGGTCGTTGGCTCCAAGGGTTCAGTTGGAAGTTGGGTCGGGATGGCTGTCGGCGATATTATCGGCGATGGTATCAGCGGCGGCGTGGCATTTGCCACGGGTGACGAGGGTGATGGTAACCCTGTTGGCGCTTCGCTGGAATCCTCCCTGCACGAGGCCGCCGAATATGTCAAGATTATCACTAAGCTAAATAGAGCAAGCTTTATCATAGCTGGCTTTAAGTTTCGTAATTGCCCCTGGCAGTGATGTTGGCAGGGCAGCTGTAAAATTCATATTGATTGCCTTGCAGCTTGTCAATCTTCATGTGCTGCCTGTTTTTAATTTTACTTCTGGCTTTTGGTAGGTAAGAAGAATCTTTGTTGCCAATTCCTGACGATTTGACAGAGGCGCCAGGAACTTCTTAATTGGGAGCTTTAGCCTTGAAAGAATATTCCGAGAAGCGTAAAGAGTTCGTAATTACGGGGTTTGGACCACCGGTTCGATTTCTTTATCAAACCAGGATTCCAGCAGCCTTCGTTCAAATTTTTTCTTCTTCTCATATAGGGATTTCTTGGCCTTTGTTAAACGTACCTGGGGTCCGGAACTGGCCAGGAACTCGCCTTCCACCATACGAGCCTTCCCCCCTCCAACTTCCAAAAAACATCCGCCAACCCCCTCGTAGAGAGCCTTTGGCTCTTTTCCCTCGAGGGTCGCCGCAATTCGCCTGGCAACAATTTCAGCTTGGCCCTCAGCGAAAACACCTGCTTTCGGCAGAGGTTTTCCGTTGGCCATCATCACCTGGGCCACGTCGCCTACGGAATAGACCGCAGGATATGTTGTCGCTAGAGTGCGCGGGTTCACCTGAACCCAGGCCGCACTCCTGGCTAACCTGCTAGCAACAACAACGTCAGGGCAGCGATGGGGTGCGATGCCTAGCAAGAGGTCGAAGGGCACTGTCCGATTGGGAAAGATGACTTCATTAGCCTCGACTGAAACAGCTTGATGTCCAGGTAAAAAACGGATTCTTTCCTCCTCAAGCCGTCCCTCAATAACCTTGCAGCCTTCATCACCCAGTATTGGGAGCGACATGGGCAGCGGTGTGAACACCGATATCTCGACCTCAATGCCCTTACAGTTAAAAAACTCCCTGGTAAGTAGAGCCAGCTCATAGGGCGCTGGCGGGCATTTATACGGCGTTCCAAATACGCCAATGACTACTCGCCCACCGTGAAAGGCATCCAGGGTCGCGGCCGCAGCTGGTATCGCTTCAGGATCATAGATGTTCAAGGCATGATCCTTGAATCCAGGTATTCTTTCGTAGGCTAACTGCGAACCAAGGGCCACAACCAATGCATCTGCTTCAAGCCACCTATCCCCTAGCTTTACAGCCCGGAGATCGGGCTCAATGGCAATTATAGTCTCCTCGATGACCTGGATGCCGAACTTCTCCAGTTCCACCAGATTCCGTTGGCCTTCCTCCAGATCTCCCAATCCCAGCAAGGCCCAGGTTTTGCGGAAGCCCACCATAAAAGTTGGATTTTTATCGATGAGAACGATCTCAGAATCAGACGGGAGACGTCTTCGAAGCCCTCTAGCGGCAGCAATGCCTCCAAATCCCCCACCGAGAACTAGCACGCGATTCATATTCAACCCTCCCGTCCGTTTCCACTCACCTGTTTCTAACTTCGCAGTTTAGAGACGAATTCCTTCCTGAACTTGGCTACTTTAGGCGCCACGACGACCCGGCAGTAGGATTGGTCCGGATTATTCTTGAAGTAATTTTGATGGTAATCCTCCGCCATGTAAAATGCCACGAATGGGACAATTTCTGTAACGATTGGATCGTCCCATATTTCCGACGCCTCCATATCTCGAATAAAAGCACCGGCTTTTTCTCTTTGTTCATTGTTGTGATAAAAAATTACTGATCTGTATTGTGTACCTACATCAGCTCCCTGCCGGTTTAATGTAGTCGGATCGTGAATTCCAAAGAAGATCCGCAGGATATTCTGATACGAAATGATTTCTGTATTATAAGTGATTTGGACTACCTCAGCATGTCCAGTCTGGCCCGCGCAAACCGCTTCATAAGATGGATCCGGTACATCCCCTCCAGAATAGCCTGATTCCACATTGGACACACCACTAATCTGTTGGTAAACCGCCTCTAGGCACCAGAAACAACCTCCTCCTAATGTCGCCACATCTTTTATTGTACGCCCATTATCAGAATTAAATTCGTGATCATCATGCATACTTACCTTCCTGAATTAAGAGTGGGTGGTAAAGGGTTGAACATCGTTGCTATTGGGATAATCATTAAGCCAGCGAAGCTCAAGATTATGTGTTCTCTTGGGTTCATTTGAGAGGCTTCAATAGTAACGCCGAACTGGCCTGGAAGCCAATAATTTAACAGCAGGATGTCCAACCTTCCCATGGCTTTCTATATTGTCTTGGTACAGTCACCCTAATTATATTCGAATTGTTTTCCTGCGGCCGATGGATAATGTTTTATGGAACCCGGAGGATAGTTGTCGCCTGCAACATTAGCTTTTTCTCCAAGGGAAAGGATGACAATTTTACCCGCAGCCAACAAGTGATCTTTCTTGTATAGAATCTCCTCTTTCGCTTGGTCGCCTTCCAAGGTTAATGATCAAAATTGATCTTACCGGTTGGCTGGGAGAAGAGAACTATATACGATTGAAAGGAAAGGAATGTACCATCTGGGAAGTCAAGTAATCTGAGAAATTGAGTCGATTTGTGCCTGCTCAATCAAGGTGTTTCCCACCAGGATAGTAGCTTGTGCATCAACAAGCAGCCTTGAGCCGCTAATTTCGATATAAATATTGCTCCATTCGCACTTTACCATAAAATCTTAGATGATTATACGATAGACTTGCCAGCGTCTATCAATCACTTTTTATATCCTAATCGAAATTATCATTACCTAAACAAATGAATAATTCCTATCAAAATTCCCTTGGCGAAAATCTCGTTCTTCGAATAGCGAGCAGTGACGCTGATGTCGAACGAGTGGCCTCAAATATTAACCAACCCAATCAACCACAGGAACTATATCCAGACCTGATTCTTCATCATCCAAATACGCGATTTGAAGACCTTCTATTTGTCGAAGATGAGGAGAGCGGTCAAGTCGTTTCTTTTCTTTCCTGGATTCCGTGGAACTGGCGAATAGCTGGTGTTGACATTCCTTCAGCTGAAATAATTGGTAACGTCACCTTAAAACCATATCGGCATCGTGGTTTAGTCCGGAAACAAATGGATCTCTTTAAACAGCGTCTGGTTGAACGCGGATGTTTGCTTTCCCAAATCAATGGTATTCCTTACTTCTACCGCCAATTTGGATACGAATATGCCTTACCACTTGAAGGGGGCTGCCAGCTTGATTCGAACCTGATTCCCGATTTCTCCGATAAATCATTCTCTTTTCGCCCGGCTACCCATGACGATATTTCTTTTCTGGGACAGCTTTATTCTTCCGCTTCTAGAGATCTGTCGATTTATTCGGTTAGGAGTTCGGCGATCTGGAACTATTTACTGACCTATTCCAATGGCAGAATTATCGATCGAGAATTTTGGTTGATCCAGAACGATTTGAACCAGATAGTTGGTTACTTTTGTGTAATGCAGCGGCCGTTTCAGGAAGCTCTGTTGGTAAGTGAAATTTCTTATTTGGATTTTGATTTGGCCATGGCAACAATCGATTTCCTAAAGAGATTAGCAAAAGAGCGAAATGAGGACGCTATCCAGTTCAACCTGCCAGATGATACTACATTAATGCAGGTGGCTCGCTGGTTGGGTGCAGAAGATAATGGCATCTATCCATGGCAGATTTTTATCCCCGATTTAACTGCCTTACTGGAGGCGTTGGCCCCTGCATTAGAACGGCGAATCGCAGAATCTTATTTAGCTAATCTAACCCGTGAAGTGCGTATATGTTTATTCCGAAAAACTATCGTTCTGCGTTTTAATTCTGGCCAGTTGGTAGATGTGGCTAATATCGGATTTACGAATTGGGAAGATGAACCAGTCCTTTTCCCACCCCTCTCCTTTGTACCTCTGGTCCTCGGATATCGAACGGCAAAAGAGCTTCAATCCATCTATCCGGATATCACCATTAGGCAGGATCACCAACAGCTGATAAACACCCTTTTCCCAAAGATGACCTCATTCATCTATTCTATTTACTGATCTGGCCTATCCCCTCTTCCTCTTTATTCTATCTATCCTCCAGTTAAACCAGGATCATTTTAAAGTTAAATACATTTTTATGTCAAGTAATATATGTTCTGGCGATGGTTAAAAATGTTTTTCGTGCCAGTCTCAAGTTGGTATTAGTAGCTCCACTGAAGAAACTCAGATAATGTCGACAGCACGGGATTTTCTCAAGAGTAACTTGCGCCTTGGCGCCTTTGCGCGAGATATCTTTCAGCAGACACGTTAGTGCTCAACTCATAACTCCTGCTCCCTTTCTTTGTAAGTTCCTTTACTCACTTCCAGCCGTCAATGCATACGATTATAGATGGCTCGATCTCAACGGCCGCGGAGAATCAAAAAAATCAGTCGGTATTCTTTATGGATTTAATAGCCACCTCCTTGAGCAAGATATTAGAATCGGCGCAAAGCGGGATTGACCTTGAACTGGCTTCGCAGTTCGCCCCAACCCTCTTGCTGGATAATAAGGAACCTTTTAGACCTCAGGTTGTTGGTTACACCATTTTTAGAGAGGATGGCCCATCACCTTCATTCCCACGACATATTCACCGTTTAGCTTCTCGAGTGCCGGCCGAAATTGTCATTGAGTACGCGCTTTGGTGGGATTGGGACATCAATCATCTCTACGAACTGGAACACGTTTGGATTTACCTCGATCAAGAGAAGCGGGTTGTCGGTCTGGAGTCCAGCTGGCATGGGTCAATCAGAGACCTCTATAAGCAAGGCGCTATTAAGTTCGATGGTTGTCATCCTCTATTGCTTACCTCTCCTGGCAAACATGCATTCGCCGCCGACAGCCGCCATTTTAAAGAGCATCAAGCGAAGTACCCGGGAATTACATCGAAATACGCTGGCATCAACGGCACCGAACAACCAGAGCTCTTTGCTCAAACTCTCAAGAGGACGCCTGTTTCAGACAGGCTGGTGCACAGCTACCTAAATCGATTCGCCTTTGAGCCCAGTTGGCATTTTGACACGTGGATAAAGCTCGGTAAAGGGATGCTCGTTCCCTGGTCAGCCCTGGAATCCTGGATCCCGGGCCGGGTTGGACTATGGCACTGCTTTCTGGAAGGGGAAATCGGACCCTTGGAATACCGGCCGCTGCGAACAGCGCTGTGCAGCAGTACAGGAGACATCCGTCGGGCTGGTCAGCTGGGATTGGATATGGTCATGTTAAATGTTACTGGTCGAAAATTCGGCCTTCCATACCTTTTGGATGGCTATCGAAATAAACTGGTTACCAACATGTTGGCCGTCCTGAGATCTTGCTACAAAGCCCGAATTGGAGTTTATCTTATCCTTCACGACGAGCGATCTATTCGATGGCTTACCTGGCTCCTCGGCCGCCAGGATTGGTCAGATTACCTGATGCTCGGTTCAGATAACGAAGCGCGTCTTCTGGATATCAAAGGTCGACTGCCCCATTACCGGACCGTAATAATCCGAGAAAGGCTCTCCCCTGAGATCATCCAAGGTACCTCAGAATTGAGGGCAAGCTATATCCACATCCGGTCTGTACATGCCAACGATCTAAACGAGAGTTGGATACAGCAGGTCCATCAGGCTGGCATTGGCCTCATAGCCGGTCCAATCAAAAGGGTTGATGAATTGAAGGCCCTGTCAAATCGAAAAGTTGATGCCCTGGTGGTGGAGCCAGATCTCTTTTCCCACCTCGATATAGCTTATCCTAAGAGTAACGAGCTCCCTCAGCTAGAGCTGGAGCCTTCGTAAACAGTCGAGATCTGCTTAGCAAAATCAATGATGCTTTGTCTTAGTGCTTCTGGTTCTAGGACCTCAAATCCGCGACCACTGGTTAAGATCCATCGACGGGCCTCTTGGATTGAAGTGAAATGGAGATTAACTGTAGTCCACTCTTCCGAGTCAGCGCCACTAGGCGTTTTCAATATTTGATCCTCAATGAAAAAACGTCGAGGGAACAACTCTCGGATGGCCCGTGAAACGCGCGCCGATACCTTGTAAGACGGCCGGTTGGCTTCCTGCGTCTCCCACCATCCTGCCCAAAATCTCTTAAGATTAAACTCTTCATCCCTGACAAATGATTCATTCAGGATAGCCGCGTCCTGAATTCGAGAAACAAGATATACCCTGGATTGATCCGCCCTTTTACATATCAAATACCAGACGCTGTCACGATTTACCAGGCCGTACGGCTCGACTAATCGCTCTACGATAGTCTCAAATCCAAGCGCCAATGTCAGCAGCAGCTTTCGATCTTGCCATAGCGCCTTTTGAATTGTAATAAGGTCTGTTTCCGGCCAATCCGGCGTGGCTGGCGACTCCCAATCAAGGTAGATTCGCTGCCGGACCCAGCTGTCGCCGCCCTGCTGAGGGCCAGGAATGGATGCTGCCAGCTTATGCAATGCGCCTTTAAACTCCTGGCTTAAACCTAAATCAGCGATTGGACCGGGCACGTTTAGTAAGAATAGAGCCCTAACCTCTCCCTCTGTTAAACCGGTCAGATCCGTTCTGAACTCCTCCAACATACCACAGCCGCCCCCTGGTCCGCTCTCTGTGTAAATGGGGACACCTGCCCTTTCCAGCGCCTGCAGATCGCGGTAAATGGTTCGGACTGAAACATTCAACTCTCTTGCTAAATCAGCTGCTGGCATTTTGCCCTGTGTTTGCAGCAGCATAAGTAGCGATAACAATCTATCAGCTCGCATTTAAGAATTCCTCACAATAGCTTTGCTTGATCCTACCACAAATTCCTGACATATGATGTCAGCAATATGATTTATAATGAGCCTGATTATGGGTAAATGGCTCAGTAATCCGGGTTTTAATAATCTAAGAATGATTGTTTGATCTTATTCTCGAACATCCCATTCACTAATTTATGTTTGGAGGTTTGTAATGAAAGAGTTATCCGTTCGAATTGTGCAGCTTGACCCGATGTTGATCGCCAGCGCTTCCGGCTATGGTGAAAGTCCAGAACCTATTGCCTGGGATAAAATCCTTAATTGGGCAAATAGCGAGGGGTTATTGGGGAGGGACAAAGACGTCCGTTTCTTTGGCTTCAACAATCCTGACCCTTCTCCAGGCACGCCTAACTATGGCTACGAACAGTGGATGACGGTTCCACAAAACGTTTCGGGGGATGACGAGATCACTGTCAAGGATTTTTCAGGTGGTCTTTATGCAGTGGCTCACTGCGAGTCGCTTGTTGTCATTGGCGAGCGTTGGAAACAGCTGGTCGCCTGGAGAGAGGATAGCGTTTACCACCAGGCCCATCACCAATGGTTAGAGGAGCTTCTTTCGCCTCCTGATACCCCGCACGAGCAGCTCGTTTTCGATCTTTATTTGCCTATCGCTGAATGAAACAAGGGATGGGTTGATGCTTGGCACTCTCATACAGTGCAGGTGGTTTACCTGTCTCACTGATTCTCCTGGCCTGAGCTGTATGCGTTGTTTGGTCGTCCAATTAGATAGTAAACGCTGCTGCCGACAAGTTGCCGTGCAAAAGATTAGCTATCACCGCTTTATTTGAGCACGAACACTGCCCAGCCAAATGCAGCAGATGGGATAGAGAATACCATATCCTAAGCTGCCAGTATTCCCAATATTGACGTACCATGGGGGGGAGCACATCCTATCTTTGAAAATCCATCACACATCCGGCTTTGAAGATTCCTCTTGTAATTGTGCTCATAACTATTGGCGGCCGGATATTGAGTAGTATAATTCGACACTGTTATATTATTGAAGGTTTTTCCGGGTCAGTTTTGCCTAAAAGTAAGATAAACAACCAAATTTACTGATTCTGCTTTGCATTAACTGTCTTTGAGATCCAATTCGAGGGTACCTCTGGTCCTCGGGAGGTTGTAGAATCAATGAGCATTAGCAGGCTAGCCAGCGCCATCGAAGAGTCACCAACGCTCAAATTAAACGAAGCGGCCCGCCTCTTGCGCGTAAAAGGGGAACCGGTCATCCATTTGGGCGCAGGGGAACCAAAAAATAAAGCGCCTATTACCGCCATATTAAGTTCAGCAGCCAAACTAAAAGCTGGCGATATAAAGTATGCGCCGACCGATGGGCTGCCTTCATTAAAGAAAGCTATCGTCCGTTA
This sequence comes from Anaerolineae bacterium, assembly GCA_036985655.1. Classification (GTDB taxonomy): domain Bacteria; phylum Chloroflexota; class Anaerolineae; order Promineifilales; family Promineifilaceae; genus UBA11865. The sequence continues at coordinate 10,399 of BTQB01000042.1, forward strand.
TACAGAAGAAAATTATGGACGGCTGCCGGCCGCCAACAACATCGTTGTCTCCACTGGCGCCAAACAAGCGATATACAATTTGCTCTTCTCCTTAATCAATCCCCAGGATGAGGTCATCTTGCTGGCCCCATATTGGGTCAGCTACCCGGAAATGGTTAAGATGGTTTACGGTATACCTGTCGTTGTTACACCGGAGGACGGCACCTTTCAACCTCGCCTGGAGGAAATTGAGCAGGCCGTAAGCTCCTACACTAGGGTCATCATTCTTAACAGTCCCAACAATCCTTCGGGAATCATGTATCCGGAATCATTCATCTCTGAAATTGTAGATTTCTGCGAACGAAGAGACATCTATTTGATAATGGATGACATCTATCACCGCCTTGTTTTTGACGGGAAACAAGCCCCAATCGCTTACGATTACACCGACAAGGATATCGAAAACACCCGGGTAATTGTGGTTAATGGCGTTTCCAAGCTGTACGGCTTGACCGGTCTGCGCATCGGTTGGGCTATTGGCAATCGTCGACTGATCGAAGTGATGACCAACGTGCAGAGTCAAATAACCTCCTGCCCATCCGTCGTTTCCCAGGCGGCCGCTGAAGGAGCCTTGACCGGCGCTCAGAGCGCTGTGGAAAATTTGAGACTCACCATCCAGAACAATCGGGATGTCATGATCCAGGAGTTAAATGCTTTTAGCGATGTGATAGTCACCCCTCCCGATGGCACCTTTTACACTTTGCCCGACTTCCGCGCTTACCAGGCTGATTCTATAAAATTAGCCAGATTTCTACTGGACAAAACCCTGGTCGTTACTGTTCCAGGCGTATCCTTTGGCATGGAGGGTTATCTTCGACTAAGCTACGCCGGATCGACAAAGGATGTTCTGGAGGGGATCGAAAGGATGAAATGGGCGTTAGATCCAAATGCGCCTAACGAAATTTACATTGGCGACAGAAAATTGATCAGGGATTGGCTATGAACAACAACCTTCTCAACATTAAGACACCGGCGGAGACCCAAGCTTCAGCCCTGAAGAGTGACTATAACCTGGCCAACCACGGACTCACCAACTTGCGAAAAGTCTACTGGAATTTGCCGGCCGAATCGCTTTATGAAGAGATCGTATTCCGCGGCGAAGGACATATCTCTAAAATGGGACCCATTGTCGTTGACTCAGGCAAGCATACGGCTAGAGCGGCCCAGGACAAATTCGTCGTCCGGGAACCTGACAGCGAAGACCACATCTGGTGGGGCGAATACAACCGGCCCATAAGCCCCAAACAATTTAGCGAGATATACATCCGCTTGGCTGGATTCCTCCAAGGCAGAGACGTCTTCGTTCAAGATTGTTTTGCCGGCGCCGATCCTAACTATCGGCTTCCTGTACGCATCGTCAGCGAATTTGCCTGGCACTCCCTGTTTGCCAGGAACATGTTTCTGCAGCCAAAAAATCGAGAGGCTTACCGCCAGCATGCTCCCGACTTTACGGTTTTGTGCGTGCCTGGATTCAAAGCTCTCCAATCAATAGACGGCACCAGAAGCAGCACTTTCATTATCCTTAATTTTAAGGACCGGCTGGCGATTATCGGCGATTCAGCCTACAGCGGCGAGATTAAGAAATCGATCTTTACAGTAATGAATTACCTGCTTCCTTTGGACGGGGTTATGACCATGCATTGTTCGGCCAACCAGGGTGATGATGGCGATGTGGGCCTGTTTTTTGGTCTATCAGGCACGGGCAAGACAACCCTTTCGGCCGATCCAGGTCGTGGATTAATCGGAGACGATGAACATGGCTGGAGCGATGACGGCGTATTTAACTTCGAAGGGGGCTGTTACGCCAAGGTTATTCAACTGTCCCCCACGGCCGAGCCCGAAATCTATAAAACTACTCAAAGGTTCGGAACTATCCTGGAAAACGTCATCTTTGACCCGGTGACCCGCTTAATTGATCTCGATGATGACGCCATCACCGAGAATACCCGAGCCTCCTATCCCCTGGAATTTATCGGCAACGCGGTTCCTGAAAAGCGAGGCGGGCATCCCACTAATATGATCCTGCTCACTTGTGATGCCCAGGGGGTTATGCCCCCCATTGCCCGCCTGACGCCCGAACAGGCCGTCTACCACTTCATATCTGGCTATACATCGAAAGTAGGGGGGACAGAGGTGGGCTTGGGTGAAGAGCCCGAGATCACCTTTAGCGCCTGCTTCGGTGCGCCATTCATGGTTCACCATCCTATTTTTTACGCTGATTTACTCAGGCGGAAGATAGAGCGCTATGGCGTGAACTGTTGGCTGCTCAACACAGGCTGGGTTGGCGGCTCCTATGGCGTTGGAAAACGAATCAGCATTCAATATACAAGGGCCCTGTTAAATGCAGCCTTGAACGGCCGGCTGGATGA
>BTQB01000043.1:0-12770 GCA_036985655.1 Anaerolineae bacterium
ACTTCCTCTGACGTTAGCTTGATAGCGGTGAACTTGGGGGGATTGGGGTAGCTGTCGACGATCCCCGCCGCGATGGTGCCGCCTGCATAACGACGCATTAACTCCGCGGCTCTTTTCGCCCCTAATATTGCCTGGCTTGGGTGAACACCGCGGCTAAATCGAAATGCGGCTTCTGAATTAATCCGCAGGGCAGTGGCGGTGCGCCGGATGTTTAGATAGTTCCAGGCGGCCGCTTCCAGAAGCACGTTGGTGGTCTTATTATTTATTTCGCTTTCTATGCCACCCATAACGCCGCCAAGACTTAGGTTTCCCAGTGGATCGGTTACCAGGATGTTATAAGGCTCTAGCTTATGCTCCTCTCCATCCAAGGTCGTCAGCTTTTCTCCTTCGAAGGGCAAGCGAGTGTGAATGTGGATGGGGCCGTCTGGATTGTACACATCGGCTCTCTGGCGAAGAAAGTCGTAATCGAAGGTGTGGTTTGGTTGGCCCATCTCAAGCATGACGTAATTACTTATATCAACAACAACATTAATTGGTCGCTGCCCTGCCAGGCGAAGTCGACGCTGCATCCATTCTGGGCTTGGTCTTTGTTCAACCCCCGTTATGACCATAGCTACAAACCGCGGGTTTAACGGTGGATCGTCGGTTGATAGGCTTACCATGTTCTCAACTGGAGGTCCTTCAAACCGCACCTGGTAATCGGGTTCACGCAGCGTTTGTCCGGTCAATGCAGCGACCTCGCGGGCCACACCTACAATAGAAGCGCAGCGGGCGATGTTTGGAATGATATCAATGTCCAGGACAGCATCCCCCAAGACATCTTGGAGTGGTGTACCAGGGCTGTAATTCCCCTGCAGAATCATGATGCCTTCGTGTTCATCGCTTATACCCAGCTCCTTCTCTGAACACAGCATGCAGCGATTGTATATCCCCCGTAATTTACGACCCTTTAGAGTCATTTTAACCTGACCCTCTTTATGACCATCGTAAAGGGTTACACCTTCCAGGGCGAAGGGTGAGAATAATTTTTGAGAACGCAGATCGCCTTTTCCAAGGAATTCAAAGAGATTAGGAGCGCCAGTTACGACGACCTCCTGGCCCGCTCCCCCATATTCAACAGCAGCCAGGACCAACCTGTCCGCATCTGGATGTGGCTCAACATTCAGAATTTGACCGATAACTAGTTTTTCCCTATCCCATATTAATCTATCTGATTGGCTCTCACCGGGAAGTCCAATGTATTTGATTTCCGTCACCTCTAAGCCAGCGATGGTCAGTTTTTCGGCCAGCGCCTCAACAGTCAAATTAATGTCTACATACTCTTTTAGCCAGGATATAGGAACAAGCATCAACTTTCTCCACCGTTCTTTATCTGCTTCACACACTTTATCAGTGAGTTATTAACCCACGAATTGACTTGGACCATCGACCTCGGAGCATGGCGCCAAACGAAATAGAATCCGGCTGCCATTATCCATAAAACGTTAGACAACATGAGACTGCCCTTAAAATTGTTTGAGGAACCGCAAATCGTTAGACCAGAAATAACGAATATCATCAATGCTGTATTTCAACATAGCTATTCGCTCAGGACCCAAGCCGAAGGCGAAACCTGAATATTTCGTAGGATCATAGCCGCCATTTCTTAACACTCTTGGGTGAACCATGCCGCAGCCTAATATCTCTAACCATCCTGTGTATTGGCAAACCTGGCAGCCGCTTCCACTGCAGAGAATACATTCAACATCCATCTCTGCGCTAGGTTCGGTAAAGGGAAAATAACTAGCTCTGAACCGGGTCTTGCGCTCTGGCCCAAACATCCTGCGAGTGAAATTAACTAAAGTCCCTTTCAGATCGGCCATAGAAATATTCGTTCCGACTGCCAGGCCTTCTACCTGGCTGAATTGTATCTCGCTGCGAGCGGTGATCTGTTCATATCGGTAACACATGCCCGGGAGAATGACCCGGATGGGCTCGGGATAGTATTCTCTCATGGCATGGATCTGCCCGGGGCTGGTGTGTGTTCGCAAGATGACGCCGGGTGTTGTCGTGTGAAAAGTGTCCCACATATCCCTGGCTGGATGGTGCTTGGGCATATTTAATAATTCAAAATTCAATTCATCGGTTTCAACATCTCGACTTCGATATATTTGGAAACCCATGTCGCCCCAAATACGATAGATCTGACGCAAGGTCATAGTCGCTGGATGAAGGCCTCCTCTCACCGGACGCCGGCCTGGTAAGGTCACATCCAGACCATCGGCCGCTAAATCGGAATCAAGTTCAATCACCTTTAACTGGTCCTGCTTGTCTTTGTACGCCTCTTCGAGCTCTTTTTTTAACTGATTAACTCGTCTCCCAAACTCAGGACGTTTATCAGGTTCAAGCTGGCCCACGCGTCTGGCCATCAGATTTAACCTTCCCTTTCGGCCAAGTGATGCCTTGTACCAGATATCGAGATCAGCCAGTGACTGAGCCCGCATCAGCTCGTCTAATGAAGATGCGAAAGCGTGTTCAAGTTCTTCAAACATAATCAATTCCCGGTGATAAACCGTTGAGTCAAATTTGATTCAATCATTTGTGGCAATATTTAAGCTTTGAAACATTTTAGACACTGCTAATAACCCCAAGGGTTGCCCATGAAAAAAGACGCGGTCTCTAAGCCGCGTCTTGCTTTTACCTCGCTTTGATACCTTCACCTTTCAGCTCAAGCGATCCTCCAAGCAACCGCAGCTTCAATTGCGTTGCTAAAGAACGGTTCCAGGGTAAAGACAAGAATATTCATATGAGACGGATAATATCAATCCGGTGAGACTGTGTCAACTGATTCTTCATCCAAGGCCACTGAGCTTGCAAATTGACGATATCCAAGAGAAGCCAGGACAATGCTGAGTAAATACAAAAGGATTAACGGCAGCATCGTTAACAGCATTGTGACTGGATCGATCGATGGCGTTACTACAGCTGCTATTATGGCGATGCCTACAATAGCAATACGCCAATGTTCTCTCAACATTCCGCTGCTAACTATTCCAAAGCGGGAGAGGAAGTAAATTATTAGGGGCAGTTGGAAGCTAATCCCCATCCAAAAAATGAAGGAAGTAGCAAATCCAATGTACTCCTGGCTGGTCCATTCCGCCGAAAAGATCTGCGGCATAAAAGTAGATAAGAAATTGATAGCCGAGGGCAATAGTACAAACCAAGCAAAGGCAACACCGAGTAGAAAGAGAAGAGTTGCGCTAGGGACAAAGATATAGACATACTTCCTTTCATTCTCATGCAGGCCAGGAGAGATGAATCGCCAAAGTTGGTAAAGGATCCAGGGCATCGCTATGGTCACCCCTGCTATGAGGGCAACTCGGAAATAAGTCTGGATCCCCTCAGTAGGACTAAGGGTTTGCAGCCGTTCACCATAGGGTTCGATTAAGATATTTAGAAGCTGCTGGGTAAAGGCAAAGGAGATCACAACGCCCACGGACAAACCAGCGGCAGCCCACATTGCGCGGATGCGAAATTCATTCAGGTGCTCCAAGATTGTCTGGCCCTGAACAGTCTCTGATTGGTCAGTCATCACTCAGGATCATCCGGAACATCCAATGCCTTAGGTAAACTTATGTTACTGCCGTTGTCAGTTAACGCAGCCTCATCCCCCTCTGAATCTGCAGGTTCCGAATCCGAGGAGAAAGTCATCTGAGCATCCTCTATGGCGCCTTTGCTATCATCTACAATTGACCTGGGCGCGCGACCCAGTTCGTTTCGCAATGCTTGAACTTCCTTTTGGAGCTGACGAATATCATCCCAGGCTCCTTTCACATCATTTCCCTCTAAAGTATCAAGCTCGGCGTTTAGCTGGCGTGCAAATTGGCGAGATACCGCCTGGAGTTGAGCTGTTATCCTACCCAACTTCCGAGCTACTATACGAATCCTATGAGGCCCCATTACCAAGCCAGCCAGCAGCAAGATTAGGATAAGTTCAGGTAGACCTATACCAAAGAAGCTGTCCATAAGAATGGGTCCATAAGAATGTGTTTGTTAGGTGGGCTCAGAAGCAGCAACTATTTCTTGCCGCAGCTGGGGTATTTGTTCAGCCAGTGTGCCAAGAACGCCATTAATAAAGCGAGGAGCGCTATCAGACCCGTACTCTTTTGCTAATTCGACGGCTTCATTGATAGCTACTTTGACGGGAGTCTCATCATCGATGAGAAATTCGTAGATGGCTATCCGCAGCACATTTCGATCAATGACCGCCATCTGGTCTAAAGGCCACTCAGGAGCATATCGGGCAATAAGGAGATCCATTATGTCCTGATATTTAAGGACGCCTTCCATTAATCTAAGGGCAAAATCCAGGCCAGCCTTGTCCATCTCTTCTTCACCCAAGCGTCGATCCATTACCTCAGCAGGTGTGTGACCGACGATGTCGATTTCAAATAAAATCTCAAGAGTGATACAGCGGGCCTGCCTCCGTGTGCTCATTTCATTACGCTGCATCGTCAAGAGAGTAAACCACATCTTCAACATGGACATTAACAATTTCCACAGGGATCCCGACCATTTTGTCTATGGCTTCCACCACAGCCGCCTGTATAGATCGGCTGGTATCCAATACATTCACGCGTGGTTCCATCAATACGTATATATCAAAGGAAATGCTCCCATTGGAAAAATCTAGAATCACCCCGTTTTGTCGTGCGGAACGACGAAACAGGTGGCTGACATCTGCAGGAACTTGTGCCATTTGATTTACACCTTCAACGCTCAGGGTTGTGTAAAGAGCGATAGTGGTCAAAACTTCAGGTGCAATTTCTATCCGACCAATGCTTGCTTTTTCAGGTTCCTCGTTCATGAGCGATTTTTTCCTAAATCCTAACTAGCGCCTCTAACCCAAATGGCGCTAAAAAAATTGAAGAGAAGTTACATTCCTAATCCACCATCTACACGGATAACTTCTCCTGTTATATAAGAGGCTTTTTCTGACGCAAGAAAAGCGACCAAATGAGCCACTTCTTCAGACTTACCCAATCTACCTAGCGGCGTTAATTCCAACATCTTATCCATCAGTTCGCTGGGCAGATCCTTGGTCAATTTTGTTGGAACGAAGCCAGGAGCTACAGCATTTACCGTAATAGCCCGAGATCCCAGTTCTTTTGCAAGAGATTTTGTGAATCCGATAATACCGGCTTTTGACGAAGCATAATTTGTCTGGCCACCCTGTCCAACTAGGCCAGATATCGATGATATGTTGATAATCCGGCCGCCCTTTTTACGACGGATCATGGGTCGAGCTACTGCTTTGCAGCAGTTGAAGAGGCTCTTCAAGTTTGTGTCGAGCACCACGTCCCAGTCATCCTCTTTCATCATCAGTAAGAGCTTATCGCGGGTTGTACCGGCGTTGTTGACTAAGATATCAATTTGACCATAGGCGTCAAGAACGACGTTAATCATACTTTGGGCAGCATCAAACTGGCTAACATCAGCCTGCAGGGCCAGTGCTTCTCCTCCAGCTGACCCTATTGCAGTGACAACCTCCTGGGCTGCTTCTTCACTTTTAAAATAATTAACAACAACTTTGGCGCCATCGCTGGCTAATTCTTCAGCAATAGCGCGTCCTATGCCGCCTGACGCGCCGGTAACGATCGCTACTTTTTCATCCAACAATCTATCCTCCGTCATTTGTTTGTCTTTCTATAGAAAGGGCTGTTTGTTGGTTCTTTAGAAGGCGCATCGATTAGAAAGGGCTGTCCCACTTTACTCGTGTCGCTTGACGATCAATCCGTTTAAGAAGCCCAAGAAGCACGCTTCCTGTACCAATTTCATAAAAAGTATCCACACCTCTTTTTAACAAATGCTCCATGGAATCAGTCCACATAACAGGAGAAGTCAACTGCTTTTTTAAATCCTCCTTTATTTCTTCAGGAGTTTCTAGTGGAGACGCCGAGACGTTGCCAATTATTGGTACTTTCGGCGGCGCGATGGGAGTTTCATCCAAAATGATTGAGAAGCTTTCTGCAGCTGATTTCATGAGTGGGGAATGAGCAGCAATCGATATAGGTAGGCGAATGATTTTTCGAGCTCTTGCATCCGCAGCCATCTGGATGGCTTCTTCTAGAGATTCGCCATTTCCAGAGATAACCACCTGACCAGGACAATTATCGTTCGCAATTTGCAGTGGTTGGCCTGTTTTATTTTGTGCCTGTCGACAAATCTCCCTTGCTTCCGAAACATCTAAACCCAAGATGGCAGCCATGGCTCCTGGTTTATCTTGACCAGCTTTTTTCATCAATGTCCCTCTGTGCTGAACAAGGGCCAGACCATCATCAAAATTGAGGCTACCACAGGCAACAAGTGCTGAAAACTCGCCTAAACTGTGTCCGGCAACATAATCAGCCATAGGTGTCCCATGATCTTCCATGGCCCTTAGGGTTGCTATGCTGTTTACAAATAGGGCTGGTTGCTGGTTAACCGTGTCCGTTAATTCTTCGTCTGGGCCATTAAAACAAAGATCTGACAGAGGGAAACCAAGCAAATCATCTGCCTGATCAAAAACAGCACGTGAAGCGGGTTCGTTTTGATACAATTTTGAACCCATGCCCACCTGCTGTGATCCCTGGCCAGGGAAAAGAAAGGCAATGCTCACTTGTTAAGGCTCCATAGCGCTATGCGCCAGGTTAAAAAGTATTACACTTACTCTTCGAATTCTGGCAATATCTGAATGCCTTTATAAGTCCGACAGATCGGGCACATATAATGTGGTCTCTTCATCTCTCCACAATTGGAACATGGTACCAGATGAGGAGCAGCTAAGTTATGATGCGTGCGGCGTTTCGCCCGGCGTGTCGACGATATTCTTCTCTTTGGTACAGCACCCATTTCGCGAATCCTCTCATTAAAAACTCAAAAAAAATAGCGGCTATTGGCCGCACCTGACAATTATATTCGCTCTCCTTGTCCTGTCAAGAACCCAGCCTAACTAAACTCTTGTCTACTCAGAAGTTTGTTCTGTCTCTGTCTCAAGCTCCTTCTCTGTTTCAAGCCGGTGCATGCCATTTCGAACGACCGATAAGGAGCGTAGGAGCTCCTCTTCAAGTTTCGCTAGCACATTGAGGGCATAAATGTCGGAATCAGCGCGCATTAATTCTGCATCGCGACGGGCGCGCTCCAGGATCGTGTCGGATCGCTGCTGGGCTGAAACCATAATTGGATCGCGGCGTACTAGTTCAGATGCTTCTTGTTTGGCTAATTCACGGATCCTATCGGCCTCTTCCTGGGCCTGAGCCAGTATGCGTTCTTTTTCAGCATCAATTCGATTGGCTTTCTTGACTTCCTCTGGAATCGACACGCGCATCTGGTCAATGATATTGAATATCCTATCTTCATCTACGACGAGGTTAGCCGAAAACGGGATTCGACGGCTGTCAGTAAGAATCTGTTCCAAGCGATCTACTAAATGCAAAATATCCATCTTTACGCCCTAAGGATTATCACGCTAGCGGGACATGTCTTCCAACACCAATTTAGTTGCGGTGTAATTATTATAGCTGGCAAATAATCAGTCACGCAATGATAAGGGTGTTGTATACTCATTGGCGCCGCCTTCTGAGAGTCTAATTTTTAGTGACTTTGCAACATGGGGTGGAACCATACTGCTTACATCACCCCCAAACGAAGCAATCTCGCGAATGATTGTACCGCTGAGAAATGTATGTTCCTCGCGAGTGATTAAATTCACTACTTCGATCTCCGGCGCCAAACGTTGGTTCGCTAAAGCCATCCGGAATTCGAATTCGAAATCAGAGAAAACCCGCAAACCGCGGATGATCACCTGTGCATTAACTTTACGGGCAAAGTCGACTGTTAAGCCACTATAAGGCATCACCTTTAGATTGGGGGGTCCATTAAGCGCTTCTTCGATCAATGCCACCCGTTCTCCTACGCCGAACAACAAAGTCTTCGACGGCTGGCCGTGATCAAATACGGCGATAATCACCTCATCGAAAATGGCGCAAGCGCGCTGCATCAAATCAATGTGGCCATAATGGACTGGGTCGAATGTACCTGGATAAATCGCTCGTTTTGCCAAATCAATACTCCAATTACTCTCGCCTTTCACAACCACATCAGCTGATATCTCCACCCTGCTCCCAGAAACGCTCAATTTGTTGGCGAAGCAGTTTATGCTGTTCTTTTTTGAGTTTGGGATCACTCGCCATAAGCCGCTGTGCTTCTGTCCGGGCCAACACAAGCATTTCCATGTCCAGAAGAGATGCCAAATTTAATTCCGGCAGACCACTTTGACGACGTCCAAAAAACTCGCCAGGACCACGCAGCTCTAAATCCCTCTCGGCAAGCAAAAACCCATCGTTGGTTTGCTCCAAAGCTGTCAGCCTTTCCTCGGCATCGGCCGAGACGTCACCTGCCAGTAGTAAACAGTATGACTGGTGCTCGCCACGGCCAACACGACCCCGGAACTGGTGAAGTTGAGCAAGACCGAATCTCTCGGCTCCTTCGATCAACATGATAGTTGCGTTGGGAACATCAATACCAACTTCAATGACAGAAGTTGCAATAAGTATCTGTGTATCTCCATCCTTGAAGGATCGCATCACCGCTTCTTTTTCACTTGAAGACATCCGGCCATGCAGCAAATCTAACTTTAAATCCGGAAAGATGTGAGCTTTAAGGCGTTCATACTCTTCAATTGCAGCTTTGGCCACTGTCTTTTCCGATTCTGCTACCAACGGACAGATAATGTACGCCTGTCTACCCTTTTCGATTTGGGTTCGAACAAAGGAGTAAGCTCGTTCGCGTTCTGAAGGTCGGAGCCAACGTGTTGTGATCAAGCGACGCCCAGGGGGCATTTCGTCAAGTATCGAGATGTCTAGATCACCATATAATGACAATGATAAGGTTCTTGGTATTGGCGTTGCGCTCATAACCAGCAGATGAGGATTTGATGCCCGGCTCTCTTTCGTTGATATTGGCCCCTTATCTCGAAGCGATTTACGCTGATCAACGCCAAACCTATGTTGTTCGTCAACGATAGCAAGGCCTAATTCCTTGAAGCGAACATTCTCTTGAATAAGAGCGTGAGTGCCAATAACTAGTTTAGCGGATCCACTGGCAAGATCAGCATATATTCTTTCTTTCTCGGCCGAGGGCGTACTACCGGTCAACAGCTGCGGCTCGATGTTCATAAATTCTAGCATCTTATTAAGGCTGCGGTAATGTTGGACGGCTAAGATTTCTGTAGGCGCCATTAGTGCAGCCTGTAATCCCGCGCTGACTGTTAAAACTACTGCGGCCGCAGCTATGACCGTTTTACCAGAGCCAACATCACCTTGTAACAGACGGTTCATAGGGATTTTCTTAGCCATATCTGTGGCTAGATCGGCAATAATACGCTGCTGTGCGCGAGTCAACTCAAAGGGCAGTCCTTCAATGAATCTCGTCAGGGCAATGGAATCAACAGGGATAGGGATACCAGGGGTAGATTGCCACTTATTTCGATAAGTAAGCATCCCTAACTGTAGTAAAAACAGCTCATCGAATATCACTCTTTTTCTTGCTTGATGGAGCGCTTCTTGCGTTTCTGGAAAGTGAATTTGTTGAAGAGCGAGAGCCAGCGGATATAGCTTCAGATTCATTCTCAATTCATCAGGCAAGTGGTCGGGAACTCGAGGCGCCCACTGGTTAGCAGCCCGTTTCATAGTTTCACGCATCTTGTGGCCAGCTAAACCCTTAGTTAGGGGGTATATTGGGACAATGCGCCTTGTTTTTAGGGGCTCAAGTTGAAGCGGTTCCCACTCGGGATTTTCGAGCACTAATCGACCAAGGTACTGGCCAACCTTGCCGCTTAATACGATCTGCATGCCAGCTTTTAGGTTGTTAACCAACCAGGGTTGGTTGAACCAGGTAGATTGGATGGTTCCCGTGCCATCGCTAATTGTTGACTGGATCAATTGAACATTCCTAGTTCTTCTAGACTGCGTTTCCCATACTGTACCAATGATGGTAACCGTTTCACCGTTTTCAACTCTATTAATCGGTTTCATTAGGGTGTAATCATCATATCTAAGCGGGTAAATACGAAGCAACTGACCAATGTTTTCCGCGCCCAATTTCGATAGCTGGTTCGCTGTCTTCTTGCCTACACCACGAAGAATTGTTACAGGCTGAAGTAAACCCTCCGGATCCGGTTCCACCACGGAAACCTCAGTTGGCGCTCCTTTCGCTTGAGGTGTAACTGTCTCCTTTGGTTCTGGCAGTTTGGCAGGTTTTATTACTGGCTTTTCAAGAACTTTTTCAACCACAGGCACTGGAGTTGGTAGTGCGCGAATTCTTGCCATTATGTTTACTAAAGTTGCCTTGCGTGCCTCGGGTCCTGGGAGACGGGAATATTCAGTTAATGATTCGGCAATTTGTTCGATTAAGGCTAATTCCGCCTCGTCAACGGCCTCATCTCGGGCTTGTCCTACCCAAAAAGTGGCAAACTGACGAATACCGCCAATGACCGCTTTATCTTTATACCCCTGGTTCGTCTCCAATTCGAGAACCCGTTCCAGGCGTTTGAATGCTTGTCTCATAATCTTGTTAATTATCTTCCGCTACAATACAGGCAACACCCAATCCACCCGGTCCAATATGGGCGCCAAGCGCAGGCGTTAACTCAACAGCTAGTGGCTTCTCGTTCTCTGGATAAAGATGCTGTGTCTGTTTTTTAAAGGCATCCAGTCTTTTACCGCCCCCGATGTGTAAAAGCGCCATTTGTTCAAGAGCACCTAAATCCTCAATTAAATTGATCATTTTGGAAAGGGCGCGCTTGCTCGTTCTTACTTTCTCCAGCATCTCAACATTACCAGTATGAACCCGCACCATAGGTTTAATATTCAGCAGTGTGCCAAACCCAAATTCGGCCCAGCCCAATCGGCCGCTACGCCTTAAATATTCCAATGTATCTAACAATCCAAAAACAAATGTTCTGGGAATTCTTTCTTCAATTGAGCTAACAATCTGATCGATTCTCTTCCCGGCGGCGGCGAAATTTGCAGCCGTTATGGCCAATAATCCCAAGCCCATCGTCAGCTGTTCAGAATCTACGAAAGTAACATTGACCGCAGCTGTCTCAGCTGCACCAATTCGGGCAGCATTCAATATGCCACTTAAATTTTCTGAAATGTGGATCGAGAGAATCTCAGTGGCTCCATCCCCAGCTAGCAAGTTATAAACATCAGTAAACGCTCCCGGCGCTGGAGCGGCTGTTGTTGGATGCGTTGTGTAGCCCGGAAGGCCTTTATAGAAATCGCTTCGCGACAGCTCCACGCCATCAAGAAAACTTTCTTCACCAATGTTAACATAGGCGGGCACAACAGTAATGTTATGCTCAGCCGCCGTTTCTATTGGTATATCGCTAGTGCTGTCGGTTACAATTCTGATGGACATATCATTCGGCGCCCAATATATATTGATAAATCGCCTGTCCACCATAAAGAACTTCTACTTCAATATCAGGATACAGCGACTCAATTTGAGTGGAAATCTCCCTGGCTTCAGGTTCAGAAACATCCGCACCATAATAAACGGATATAAGTTCACGGTTAGCAGCACCCATTTCCTCAAGGATCTCTACTAGGACCTCTTTGATATCTTTACTACATACGCAAAGTTTACCCTCTGACACGCCAATTATCTCACCCGCTGTAACTGAGATGCCATCCAGAACAGCCGCTCGGGTAGCAATGGCTATCTCTGCGCTGGAGACCTGGTTGAAAGAATTGAGCATCTGTTCGGCGGTAATAGTAAAATCGCCATCCCGATCTAAGGCCAACAGGGCGCTGATTCCCTGGGGTACGGTTCGCGTTGGAACGACTTTAACATTTTTAGAACTGAGATCACGAGCCGCCTTGGCTGCCAAAATAATATTCTTGTTATTAGGTAAAATGATCACATTGTCAGTCGGTAATGATTGTACCTTTAGCAATATTTCTTCGGTGCTTGGATTATTGCTCTGCCCTCCATCTACGATCGCCGCTGCTCCGAGGCTCTGGAATATCATGGCCAGGCCGTCGCCAGCGGCTACAGCAACAACCCCAATCTGCTCCGGTTGGATGCTGTCATTGTCCAGAGAAATAGCAGAGCTGTAGTCCGGTGGGTGTTGACCAACAATCGTATCCATCTGCTCCTGCATGTTCTCAACCACAACATCGAGAATTATCCCTTTTTCCGCGCCGTAGCTAAGGGGTACGCCAGGATCCTTTACATGAACATGGACTTTTATGGTGTTTTCATCTCCGACAACCACTGTGGAGTCTCCCATATTGTCGATGTCTGATCTCACTGTTGATAAGTCGAGCATTTTGCCCTTGAGGATATATTGCACATCATACGGATATTCCAATCCCTCTAAAGGAACTACTTTAGCCTGGGCAGGAACGGGAATGATCTCCCCAGGTTCTGGAATTTCGGATATATCACCAGAGACGTAGCGAAGCATACCTTCCAGGATGAGAACCAGCCCCTGACCTCCAGCATCAACAACCCCTGCTTGTTTTAATACGGGGAGCAATTCCGGGGTTCGATCAAGCGATTGCTGACAACGTTCCACCACACGCGCTAGCAGAAAACGAAGGTCGCTGCTCTTGGTCGCAGCGTCCTGAGCCTCTTCTGCTCCTTCACGGATGACCGTTAAGATCGTTCCTTCAACAGGACGCATCACACCCTTGTAGGCCGTATCAGCCGAATCCTGAAAAGCAACTGCTAAATCCTCTACATTG
>BTQB01000044.1:0-12693 GCA_036985655.1 Anaerolineae bacterium
AAAAGCAGATGAAGGCGGCCGCGCAGGCGCTAGAGTTTGAAAAAGCAGCAGTATTAAGAGATCAAATCGTCGAATTACGACAGATCATGGTCTTGAAGCAGGCGGGAAAGGGAACCGATATTCCCGAATGGGAGCGGCTGCGGTTAATGGAAGAGGCTGGTATCGAATTTGAATAGAACCTACCCCTCTCAATCAACCTGTTTTTCTAGTCTGCTGGCAGTAAATTTCTGCCATAATAGGAATACAACAATGCCCAGGCTAGCGCCTAAGATGTTGGCAAGATTATCTGTCATTGAAGGTGTCCGGTAAGCTACAAAACCCTGACCCCACTCTAACATAAAGCCAAGGCCATAGGTAAACATTAAGGCCAGAATTCGCGACCAAAGTGATTGGAAGGCGACCAAGGCAAGTAAGGCCATAAAGAAATACATTGTGAAGTGGAACAATTTATCCAGGTTAGTCACAACGGTGATGTCGCCGGAAGGGATGAGTGAAATAGTAATAACTACAGCAGCGTAGCCGATGAAGATGAAATGAAGCGCCCTAATTCTTGTATTCAATTTGCTTCCTAAATCGCTGGATTCTCGAAAAAATTGCGTTGATTTTTTCCCTTAGAATGTCGCTATCACCCATATCGCGTGGATAAGACCAGGGATGTAACCTAAAATGGTTAGCAATATATTCAGCCAGAAGTGAAATCCGAAGCCAATCTTCAAAAATACGCCAACAGGCGGAATAATTACCGAAGCGATGAGTCGACATCCATCACTACAACCGTTCATAGTTCATTCTCCTCTTGACCTAGCAGCGACTAATCCATTTGATCCCTGCCCTTCAGTTGGCGCCTCTAACGACGTATTTCGGCCACCGGTTATAAGATTAATCGCCAAATAAGCTATTGGCCCAGTATTGTTATCCTTCCGTCCTCATCGATTTGTACCCGGTCGGCCGCTGCTAATTTTCTGAAACCCTCCTCACTAAGGCGGATGATTGGAATTGGTTTGCTATACATTTTTTCTGCCACGACTGATGCCAAGACCAGGAAAGAGTCGACAGATTTCGTCAGAATCGCTGCTGGTGCGGTTCCTGCTCTAATAGATTCAAGAAGCACGGCCGTCGTGGTAGAAGAACCCTTCGTAAATGGTAAGAGTAAGATCTTACCAGAGGCGATCTTCCCTGATAAGGGGTGACGACGATCGGTTATTTCCCCTGTTTGATGATCATATCCACCCCAAAATGATAACGGCTCATCGCTTGATAGAACAACCCCTTCAGCTTTCCCGGAAATAACCGGCTTACCCAGGATTATCTCCGCCATAATCGATCATCCTGAACGACCTTTCCGGTAACGGCCGATCGTACACAATCTTCAAGCGTTCCGAAAGTTACCTTGGTGTTTAACATCCCAGGGGCATAGTAGGCGTATTTCGCTGAGTTCGTCATCAATTTTTTAACATTTGGCGGCAGCATAGGCGTGGCTAGTATGCAGGTGTCAACGGTAATCCTACCTCCAAACTCCTCTAATGAAGCTAATAATCCAGCTTTTTTGGCTAAATGCACCATTGCCCGGCTGCTAGTTACCAGAAAGCTAACCCGTTTATGGACTCTCTTTTCTTGGAGCAGTGGGGCGAGCTTCGAAAATTCAGCTATAGAAAAATGGGGACTGCCCAGGACAACCATATCAAGCTCATCACCAACCGAAGTTGTTAATTCATTCCGGGCATCGATTAAATCTTGAAATGTTATGTCAATAATCTCTTGGGGCCGGTGCCCTTGGAGAGCTTTGGCTAAGGTTGGTGCCTCCGGTGTTAGACCCACCATGTGGAAGAGAGCGACGGTACCTGATGAAGCAGCGGCCGCCCCAAAGGCTTTATACTGATCCTCCTCAGGGGTTACAACCATTCCCTCGATAACAGGAATCCTATCGCGTGAAATTTTACCCAGGAGGTGGCCCAGGACGGGATAAAAGGCATCGCTGCCCTGAATGTCAGGGGGGATATCGATTAAGCGGAATAGAACCTGTCCAGCACGATTCTCAGTTAGGTGAAGGCCAACGGCAGGAACTCGACCAGTAATGGCGCAGCAAATATCCAGCAGGTCCGGATAACGTTCTGTCCGGGCGCCTATCACAGAATTAGCAAAAACAATGGCATTTGACTCTCCCCAGGCAATCTGCTGTCCAAATTTCGGTCTGAGTTCAGTTTGATATGGGGCACAAGTCCAGGTGGGAATACAATCCATCTCTAAATAAGCATGCATTTGCCTGGATGCATTCGCAGCCCAATCCGGGGGAACGGGCCATTCTTGCCAATGATTTTCATCGACGCCGCTGACGTTAACCGAACTAGGCACTTTTACTTTGGCGCCCAAATCAGCTAGTCTTTCAGCGAACTCCAGGCCGGCTTCTCCGATGTATATCGTGCTGTCGATATGGGCCGCACTAATATCCATTAAACGCTCGGCCGAGAATACCTCTGCCATTTGAACGATAATGGACATAGCCATCTCAACAGCAGGACCATGATCGCCTTTCAGCATGGCATCATCATCAGGTGTAAGGTTTACGGACATTTTCTCGCTGTGACCCTGGTTTCCCTTTTTGTTACAAGATTAGTGAATGGCAAATAAAAGCGTCTGCCGGTCTATGTTAACACTCAGAATCGGCCGCAGAGCGTAAGTGAGCCAGAAACGAGGCAATTGTAACAGAGGGGGCGCAAAATTGCCGACAGCCAATCTGCCTGTGGCGAAGCTTCGAAGTATTAGCTGCTGCCTGGCTAAATTCCGTACTTACTGAATCGTGGAGATTATTGACCTGTTGGCGCCGCTGAGGGCTTGGATTCATCCTCTACCAGCGATCTTTTCGGCGCAGCGGCTATGAGAAATCCGCTAAACATTAAAATTGCCGCCAGCAGTTCCCCAAGATAAAGCAGCGAACCATATCCAAGGCGTGTTAATGTGCTGGCCGAAGCAATTGTTAAGGCCCCAACAGCAATTAAGATATTGCCTATAGCTCGATTCGGAAGGACCCGCTTCCGCCAAAAGAGGAAGGTTGAATATAGGGCTCCACCAACCAGGGTTATTGTGCCGTAGATATTAAAGAAAATTGTTGACAGCCGGACATAACCACCATCAGAAATTGCTGGCAGTATATCCCGGTACTGTTCACCTATTGGCTCGGAGGTGGTAAAGATGCCCTCATCCAGATCTGGCATCACCCCTAAAAGCATAAATAAAGCCACGATACTGGCAGTGATCAGGATGACGGCTAGAATTTGAGATCTTCTTTTTCTCACCAGCAGATAAACGGTGCCTTGACCTATCCAGGCGGCCGTTAAAATTGCCCCGAATAGATACCAGGAGAAGAAAACCCAGCGATTCCACTTAACCGCCAAAAAGACCTCAGAAAGGCTAGCAATGCCAAACATAGCCAGACCCAAACCCCAGAATAGAAAGTAGAGCTTGCGCCTCGAATAATATCGCTGCAACACATAAACGGTAAAGATAAACATCACCAGGGAAGAAGCAAGCGGCAGGATCAAGTTAAGTGACATGTTAACTCCTAGGAAATTTCAGCTAGACATGCTAGGTAATGTTCTAAAAGAGGCAGTCTCGAAATCATTGTAGATAATCGAGTTCATTCCAAGGTTGCTGTTTTAGCGTCTCGTCTAGTTCAGTGGAACGACACCTAAGAAAATACCGACCGCAACCAATATAAGTAATATTGTGAAAACCGCCAAAAAAACCAGCAGGATGGGAAGAACTTTGTCGTAAAAGGTGGAATCGGCGGGCATCCGATTAGCACCCTTAGGAAGCTTTTCCTGTTTTTCCCCTTTTTTTGTGCTCAACGATCCTTTCTCCAAAATCCCACAAACTAAACCCCGATTCAACGACCGCTTTAATTCTAGCTTTCTATAAATCCCTACAGATTAGAATCGATTTGGTCAGAAACCTATTGCTTTCCTTGAGAATTGACTGCAAACTCAAGCAAAATATATCAGAAATGTATAGATTTGCTAATATTTTGAGAATCTAATCGCCCCTAGACGATGATATTTTGGGATAGGTGATAGCGAGTGTGATCAAGGCATCTGAAACGGTGGGAAAAGCGTAAAATCAATTGATACCCATCTATTAGTCGTGATTGGGGATTACGGCAGTTCTATTTTTGTTTGGCGATTCGACCCTAATACGAATCTATTTCGGGCGCTGATTCCTATTTAGATCGATAACACCTTTTTTTAATCATTGAACCGGAATCACATTAACTGCGCTGAAACCGGGCACTAAATTGATATTTACTTATACGAGTTTTCCAGGCAACAGCTACAATTATAAGGCATTAACGATGATATCACCGAGCCATTGGTAGCTGACTAATATTAGAATACAGAAGCAGCAGAATAAAAGAATTGCCCCGATGATGATTATAATATTTCTATTCCTGTTATCATCCATAAAGAAAAACCCCTCCTTATTTATGGGGTAATAATAATGCCACACAATTGAAATTGATCAATGCCAATTATTGTTAAGCTCCTAGAACCGTTCTGAGACCGGCTTATCTTGGCATTCAGAAACTACACAAATCTACAGCATAAAGAAATAGTCGACTGGGATCCTCGATGAGAGGTTGTCAGACATCTTCTTACGAATAGTGTTAGATATGTTGTTCGATTATCGTTGGAACAACGATTTAGGATCGGCAGAAGCCGCTCGACGCTGCTGAATCAGAGGTCAGAGCATCCCACCAAAGGCCCCAAAATGTAGTCCACTTATCGCGAAGCCACACACTGAAAAAACAGTCGTTAGAGCGCCTGTACCCAGGGCAGCGATGACACCGCTGCTGCAGCTGCGACTCCTCCAGCCTTTATGACACTACTGAAGTCGATTTCCATCCTATAACCCTCCTAATTTTGTGAAATCGCTTAAAGTAATTGCTGCAAAATGGTTTGATTCCAGTATCGAATGATCAAAACGTTGTGATCTCGGAACTAGCTAATCTTATTTGTGGTCGTTTTTGCCTTCTTTAAAGGCCAGGAAAACCGTTCATAGTGCCCGTAAGGGTGAATCTAAACACGCTGATGACTGCCACCTGGGTTATGGCTAAAAATAGGCCAATCATGAGCGGGATAACTATCTGCCGATATTTCTCCGCTGTAGCATCTCTCTTAAAGACAATCAACACTGCTGTTGTGTTCACTGAGGTTAAGATGATCAGTACGCCAGCTGCACTTACAAGACCTAGTACGTATAAGATGAGCGGTTGGTTGCTTAATACAAGCGTTATGAAGATGAGGGCCAAAATCACGAATCCTAGCAGTTCCTTCAAATTGGCGACCGATGGTCGAATGATTTGCTGCTTCCAAAGAGTTTGAGCCAGGGCAGGGAAGATGATGATACCCATCGCCAGGCCAGTTCCCATGCCAGTAACCAGGCGAAGCCAATTTTTTGGCTCGTATAAGTGGGGAAAATCTGGGAAGAAGTGGCTGTAGGAGTTAAGACCATCAAAAGCCATAGCAAGAATGAAGAGTCCTAAGGCAATCAAAACAGATAAGGGAGGTAAATTGCTCCAGCGCTGCCTGCCCGCTAGTAAAAGGACGAGAAAAGCCAGAGAAATACCTAAATACATGCCAGTACAGCGAGCGCAAAGAGGAAGCTGTCGCCCGGCAATGGCGAATGAGCGATCAGTAATTCGGTGACAGACAGCGTAGCCAACATAATCTGCCCCATTCAAAACATAATTGTTATCAATTCGCGCTGGATCCGTAACTGTGTAAAAACCAAGGATCAAAAATATACCTAAGATCACCATAATGGGTAATAACCTGGTGGAGAGTGGTCGGGACCAGGGCCAGGTTTTAAGCTGATTAATGATGCTCATTTATCAATTTGTAACAGGTACAAATTTGGTCCGTAGATAATACCGCGAAGGACGAACTTGAAGATTTCTCCATCAATATAGTTGCAAACTGTCCCTTCTATATGGTTAAATTGCAACAATACTAATACAGTACACTATATGTTTGCACTTTTTGTTTGTCATTCCCGAGTAGGCGGGAATCTACTCTGGCTGGGAAGATGGATACCTACCACAGTTCATCCACGCGCAGGCGGGGGCAGATATGACAACTTCTTTGGTGGTAGCTTTTCTGCAAAAATAGTGTACAGAAACCTGTCTCGTTGAAAAATGGAAATAGTAATGTTAATTAAGGCAGTGGCTACTATTATACTATAACTTTACATAATATCACTATAGAGTGGATTGAGATTTACAGGTCACCAATATATATCAAGGATACTTCGACCATGCCAAAGAGACCAACTGAATATTACCGTCCAAAACAGCTTGATGAAGCCCTAAATCTATTGGCTAAACCCAATACAATTCCACTCGCTGGAGGTACAAAATTGCTGGCCGGAGATGTTGATGCAGCAGTTGTGGATTTGCAGGACATTGGTTTGGATGGAATCGAAAGGAAGAATGACTATCTCCATATCGGCGCGATGGCGCGACTAAATGATGCTGTCAAGAATGTCGACGGGAAATTATTTACGAATAGGGCGGAAACCAGGCTAGATCAGGAAGGTTTGTTTCAGAGGGCGCTCCTATTAGCAGGACCAAACACTTATCGAAACGCGGCCACGTTTGGAGGTGTTATTGCCTCACGGCTTTCCGACAGCGAATTATTAGTGGCCCTGTTGGTGTTCGAGGCGGAATTGACTATGTGCGGCCCGGGAGAAAGTCAGATGGCACTGCTCGAATACCTGACACGTGAGCAGAAAGCCACCTGGTTGATAACTGAGGTTACATTAAGCTGGGGTTCCGGATACGGGAGCAGCCATCGAGTGGCTCGCACACCTGCTGATTACCCGATAGTGTCTGTTGCTGCATGGTTGCCCAAAGGTGATACAGTTCGTTTGGCCGCCAGCGGCCTTCAGGAACGACCCTGCCGCCTGGAAAATGCTGAAAACTGTTTGGACAGTGAAATTAGTGATTATGCAATTGAGCTAGCTGCCGCTGCGGCAAAGTCATCAACGAACCATCCAGGGGATTTTCGCGGCGATTCTAGCTACAGAGCTGAAATGGCTTCAGTGTTAACAAAGCGGGCGCTTAAAGATGTACAAGTTCAACTAATCTAGGACCTGGAATCCTGCAAATTCCTTGAATGAGAGCCAATTGGATGTTGAAACCAACACCTTTTAGCTGATAATTTTCGATCAATCCTCCCATGCGCTTGACTGGTAAATAGGCCGATGCTAACATCGTACGGCCAAGTTGGCTGGGTGATCGCGGCCTGAATTTTCAGGTCGAGGAAAGTCCGCACTCCAGAGAGCACGGTGCCGGCTAACGGCCGGGCGGGGTAACCCGACGGAAAGTGCAACAGAGAGGTAAATTGCCGGCCGCGAATTTTTTGCATACCTGGTTGCTCGAATTTAATGGACTTCGTAGATTAGCAGACAGACCATTAATAAATTAATAGTAACAATCAGGGACAAGGCCGGTGAGGGTGAAACGGCGGTGTAAGAGACCACCAGCAGCGCCAGTGATGGCGTTGGATCGGCAAACCCCACCGGGAGCAAGGTCAAGCAGGGTGAATGGCAGCCATCGGCCGTTTCGGTCATGGCTATCTGAGGAGCGGCTCGCTCCAAAACACACCCGGGTAGACTGCATGAGCAGGTCAGTAATGACCTGCCCAGATGGATGATCACCACCCGTTCGCGGGAACAGAATGCGGCTTATAGGCTGACTTGGTATTTTATATGTTGGATGTTATTGGCTGGATGCGCCATTATCATCATTAAAAAATGAACCCTATTTATGAAGATTCGGGTAATATTCGTTTGCTTGGGAAATATATGTCGCTCGCCGATGGCTGATGCTGTTTTTCAAAAGCTCGTTGATGATGCAGATCTGTCGAATTTATTTGTGATAGATTCCGCAGGGACATCGAGCTGGCATGTTGGCGAACCGGCGCACAATGGTACGCGGCGCGTATTGACCGATCATGATATCAAATATTCCGGCAGATCTCGCCAGCTGAAAATAGGTGATCTTGCACACAGCAGAAGTTACATTATCGCCATGGATCAGAACAACATTCGTGATATCAGGGCAAATTTCGGTGATCACCAGCGACTGTACCGGCTGTTAGACTTTGCCAAACAAAGTGAAGTGAAAGATGTTCCTGATCCTTACTACAGTGGTAATTTTGAATATGTTT
Organism: Anaerolineae bacterium; assembly: GCA_036985655.1. Lineage (GTDB taxonomy): Bacteria > Chloroflexota > Anaerolineae > Promineifilales > Promineifilaceae > UBA11865. The sequence goes on from BTQB01000044.1 coordinate 8,223, forward strand.
ACCAATTAGTCATGGCCGGCTGTGAAGGGTTGTTGGCCATGATACGGGAACAGGAAGGGATTTAGTTTTTTAGGAGCATTCAATGGAGCGTGAAGTTGTTATTGTGGGCGCAGGTCCTAGCGGTTCTGTTGCTGCGATAGCGTTGGCTAAAAAAGGTAGGGACGTTCTCCTCCTGGATCGCCAGGAATTTCCGAGGGATAAGGCGTGTGGCGATGGCATTCCTTCCGGTGCGGTTGAAATCCTCTATTCCCTGGGATTAGAAGAGCGATTCAGGGAAGCCAATTTTTACCCAGTTGATAGCCTGCTGCTGAGCTCTCCTAGAGAATATGTGCTGGAGGCGGCACTGAAGCCAGGAAAGCGATTTGGCGCTTCGTCATACGTCGTTCCCCGGCTTCGTTTCGATGCCTTGATCCAGGAATATGCAGTTGATTCTGGTGTTGAATTTATTAACGCCCCGGTGAAAGGAGCAATCGTAGAAGACAACCAGGTTAAGGGTGTAGTGGCCCGGGTCAACGGCGCTGAAGAGGAGATTCGAGCTAAAGTGGTGATCGGGGCTGATGGTGTGACTTCAACGATTGCCCGAACGGTTCGTCCAGATATACATAAGGACAGCCATCGAGCGGTTGCCCTGCGCTGCTATATTCAAGACATTGAAGAATTACCCCACAAAGTAGAATTTTACTTGTATCGGGCAATACTGCCTGGTTACGCCTGGATTTTTCCATTGGGAGAGGGCCAGGCCAATCTTGGTCTTGGTATGAGATTGGATAAGTTCCGGGAGAGTAACAGGACGCTGGAAGAAATGGTGGATGTTTTTCTTGAGATGCCATCAATTAAAAAGCGACTTAGCCGGGGCGGCGATCTACAGGATATCATGGTTTGGCAGTTGAACTTTGGCTCCCAAGACATGAAGAGGGCTTATAATGGAGCCCTATTAATTGGCGATGCGGCCGGGTTAATTAATCCTTTAACGGGTGGAGGTATTCACAATGGTCTTCAATCAGCCATCATGGCAGCCGATGTGATTGAAAAGGGCCTCACAGATGGAGACGTCTCATATAAGAGATTTCAAGAGTACGAGTCAATACTTCATGAGCGCATGTATAAGGCTATGCGGAAGTCTTATAATATCCAGCGCTCCCTGCATCATTTTCCAATATGGGTTGACATGTTAGCGCGGCTGGGTGGCTCAAACAGCACTCTAGCTCAAACATTTGTAAGCAAGTTGTAGGTCATTGCCTCAAGATATAACACGCAAAGTTAGAGCCTTACATATTCAACAAAAAAGCCCTCACATCGGTGAGGGCTTTATCATCTCTTGCAGTTAAGAATTCATGGAACCATTCGCAGCAAATTTACATCCTTAGCCTGGGGTCCTTTTCCCTTGTCTACCTCTACAAAGACCACGCGATCACCTTCATAGAGATTCTTGTATCCTTCTCCTTCTATGGCGGAGTAGTGGACAAACACTTCCCCATCCCCGTCATCAGGGAGGATGAAGCCATAACCCTTAATGCGACTGAACCACTTAACGACGCCACGCTTTCGTTCCATTCGCACTGCCTCCATTGTTACATACTACTAATAAGAACTTATCCTAATCTAGCATGGGCCCATAAGAGTGTAAATAGCTCGGGTCCAGAATTTTCGCATTTTTCACATCGGAGTAGGTAAAATGGCCTGTTTTTTTTTATTCCTAGGATTCAGGTTTAGGTTTCAGAGATCCTTCAATCATTATCTCTTCCTCACCTGTATCGACAAAGCCAACTGAACGGGCAAGTTGGTATGAAGGATCATTGCCGGCTGAAACTACATAAAGGGGGGTTCGACCTGAATCCAGTATGCTTTGAACAATGTAGGCAAGGACGCTTCTTCCCATCCCCCTACGACGAAAGTTGTTACTCGTATGAACATATATCTCTGCAAAAAATGCAGATCGCCAGTTAATTCCTGCCGATGCCATGATATCACCGGACGAAGATTCAGAGCTGCTACCATGCTTTCGAATAACATATCGAGGTAGATCGTTGTGGGATAGGGTCTCGGTAACCAAAACGTTTATGATTGGGGAAAATGATGTGCGATCTAAGATAAGGAGTCTTAATTTATCTTCCCTCTGGATATCCAGGACGGCTGACAGCAGTGGATAATATGATGGAATTGTGCTAATTATAAATGATCCCCCACTTGGAAAAGCGCTGTATATCAAATCTAGTGATTTTGAGTAATCGAGCTCCCGACCAGATCGATCTAAGGGTAAACGCATAGTCACCAAAGGCCGGAAGAGATCCATACCGGTCATTGCAGAACACACATAGCCTAATGAACGTTGCGAGTCAGGAGGGTAGGTAGTAATTTGGATCTTTTCTGCCGGGTGGTGAAAAACATAATACACCGCGGCCGCATCGGCCGGGTCTGTCTCACTTAATATCCGGCGAATAGCCCTCCGCTGGTCAGTCAGATCCATTGCTTAAAAGGACTAAGGCATCCAAGGCGATGCGTGTAGCGATGCTGATCGCCTCATAAACCACATTATTGTCTGGATCATAGCTTTCCATCGACTCCCCATCGCTCTCTAAAACATTGCCGTCAACAGTTAGTATGGCTCCAGCCTTTACACCTCGCAGAGATGAGATAATAAAGAGGGCTGCGCACTCCATCTCTACAGCCAAAATGTGGGCCTTCGCAAGCTGCCTATAATCTGGCTTAGCCGAGAGGTCAAGGCCTTGATAGAAGCTGTCGCGGGTTAAAACGAATCCGGAGGACCATGGTCCCTTGAATCCTGCGGCAGCCTGCTTTAAAGCGTAGGAAATATCGATATCGGCCGCAGCCGGAAATCCTTGTGGGACGACTTCGCGTGCATACCCAATATTCTGGACAGCGGCCGTTGCCAGGACGAGATGCCCGCTAACAATATCTTCTTGCAGACCGCCACAAGTTCCGACGCGGATAAGCCTGCGCGCGCCAGCGCTAATTAACTCTTCGAAGGCGATAGCCGCGCCGGGGGATCCTATCCCATGCGAGCAAACAGCGACTGGGATGTTGTCATAAGTTCCAACATAGCTGCGGTATTCCCGTTTTTCGCTTAGCTGTTCAAAATCGTCGAATTTATTGGCAATAGCTGTGGCTCTGGCGGGATCGCCACAAACGAGAACCGATGCCGGTATTTTTCCAGATGGAAGGCCTGTGATTGGCAAGGTTTCAGGCAGCATGATTAAAATTGTGGAAACTTTGGTTTATTATCCAGGATCTGCTCAATTTGCTCCATAACGCCAGCATCAAGCTGGCTCAGTAAATTGAGGGCTTCCAGATTATCCAAGACCTGTTCTAACCTGGAGGCGCCAGTGATAACGGTGCTGACTCGTGGGTTTTTGAGACACCAGGCGATAGCGAGCCTGGGCATATTCGTGCTCAGCTCATCCGCTAGCTTTGCCAAATTTTTAACCTTAACGATTTGCCTCTGAGCTACATCGCTCTTGAATCTCTCCTTGAGCCAGCCAAATCCCTCTAAATTTGCCCGGGAATCCTGTGGAATACCAGAATTATATTTACCGGTTAGCAGCCCCGATGCTAATGGCGACCAAATAGTTGTCCCCAACCCAATTTCTTCGTAGAGGCGATGATATTCGATTTCGAATCGATCTCGATGAAACATATTGTACTGAGGTTGTTCCATGGTTGGGGGAACCAGGTTGAATTGGCGAGCTGCACCATATGCTTCCATTATTTCCTGCGCCGACCACTCAGATGTCCCCCAGTAGAGGATTTTTCCCTGGGAGATCAAATCGCTCATAGCCCGGACAGTTTCTTCTATGGGTGTTTCGCGATCCGGACGATGGCAGAAATAAAGGTCCAGATAATCCAGCTGCAGGCGTTTGAGGGCCTGGTTACAGGCATCAAATACATGTTTCCTGCTAAGCCCTTGTTGGGTGGGGAGGGGAGTGGCCACTGAGCCCCAATATACCTTGCTAGATACAATATAAGAGTCGCGAGGCCAGGCTAACTTTTTTAGCGCTTCACCCATAATAATTTCCGATTCGCCGTGGGCATAGGCCTCAGCATTGTCGAAGAAATTAACACCCGCATCATAAGCAGCTGCCATACAATTCTCAGCCAAATTTGTATCCAGCTGCCGGCCGAATGTTACCCATGAACCAAGGGATAGGGCACTTATTTTTAGACCTGAGCCTCCCAATCTTCGATATTCCATACCTTCTCCTAGTATAAATAAGTTGAACTGTTACTTTGATCCGCGAACTGACATTTTGCGCTCCGGATTTTAATTAAACCTAGACGAACTCCTCCGAAGATTGAACCGTTAGTTCAATTCGCAAACTGACAGTCTAGCTACTCATCACTTTGAACATTAACAAGAAAAGAAGGCTATTTCGAGGCACTTGATAAAATAGTTTTACATAAAAACCTTATCAAGGAGTTGCCAATGCGAAACAACCTTCAATTATATCATAAG
>BTQB01000045.1:0-12598 GCA_036985655.1 Anaerolineae bacterium
TTTGGCATGTATCCTCGGAAAGGAACATTGTCACCCGGATCAGACGCCGATATTGTAATCTGGGATCCTGAACAGGTAGGGATAATTAGTGCAAAATACCATCATATGAATACCGACTATAACGCCTATGAAGGGTTGAGGGTCCGAGGATGGCCAACCCGCGTTTTCCTTAGGGGTCAATTAATAGTAGATGGAGATAAATGGCAAGGTAATAGGGGAACTGGCCAATTTATTTCCAGAACTTTAGGCGAGTTCATTTGAAGACCCCAGCCTTAGTATGAGTTTGGCTTGTTTATAAGTAAGGTCCTGAAGTAAAGCATAACCGGGTTGCAAATGCTAGATCCAGAAAATCAATTTTTTGACAAAGAGAATAGCAGCAAGAAGAGATGGGTCAGTCGAAGCCTGGCGGGGATATTGCTAATCGCCCTATTGTGTGGGGTTGTGAGCGCACCTCTGGCAATTTATATAAGATGGCAGCGAGATCAATCATCCCAATCTAATGAACTCAGACCGGCAGTAAAGGCGCCAGATACAAACAGCGAGAGTTTCGATGGCAATAGAATCGCTTTTATCGATACTGATGATCAACTCGTTACAATAGCGCCCAATGGCTCAAATAGAATTGAGCTGACAAATGATGACAAAAAATACCTGTTCCCCGCCTGGTCGCCGAACGGCAGGGCGTTAGCAGTAGTTGGCGACGACAGCCTTTATCTATACCCTGATATAGATGAGGATAGCGTGAACAACAGGGTCGTTCGCCTGTACTCGAGTCCATCTGAACCACCTTTCTATCTCTACTGGTCACCAGACAGCCAACAGTTGAGTTTTCTTGCAAACCATCCACAAGGCATTGCGTTGCTTCTTTCATCGTTAAATGAAGGAGACAGCAGGCAGTTGGCAGTGGGACAGCCTTTTTATTGGGATTGGTCTCCGGAATCAGACCAAATATTAATTCACACAGGAACTGTTGATGAAGATTCAAGTTTAGCGGTACTTGACGCCTCAGGCGCACAGAAGATCAAAGCTGTCGCCAACCCGGGCAGATTTCAGGCGCCGGGAGTTTCTCCTAGCGGGCTGCAATGGGCGTATGCTGAAAGGACATCTCAAGGGATCTCTAGAATAGTCGTACAGGGCAGTGATGAAGAATTATTGTTGATCGAACCCCATTCTGGCCAGGCTTATATGACTTGGAGTCCGGTTGAAGATAACCTGGCTTTTGCCAGCCCAGCAATTGGATCTCGTTCCCGTTTCGGATCCTTGAGACTATTTGAAGTGGGGACAGGCAAGACACGCACCATAGTTAACGAACAAGTTGTGGCTTTTTTCTGGTCACCAGATGGGTCGAAGATCGCCTACTTGACACTAGCTGAGCCCGCTCCTGGTGGTATCCAGGCGTTGGATGGCAATAAAGGGAGATTGGCACGAAGGATCAGAGACCAGCACCCTGAAATCGAATTAAATCTACAGATAGTTGACATAAAAAGTCGAGAGATCAAGTGGCTAACCACTTTCAGACCACCAGCAACATATGTAACCCAATTTCTGCCATATTTTGATCAGTATGCATTGAGCCATCTTGTCTGGTCTCCCGATGGTGAATATCTGATTCTACCGATGATCAAAGGGGAAAGGGAAGTAATTTCAATAATCACAGTTTCTGATGGCTCAGTGAGTGAACTGGCGGAAGGGAAAATCGGCTTTTGGCGGCCAGGTTAAGCTACCTTTATATTCTCCTTGACGCCATTTAATCAATAATTTTCGGGTCCAGGTTATTTTGGATTGAGTGCGCCCCCGGAGCCAATTAGCTATATTAATTGTCCAGGCTTAGCTGCTCTTGGCTCCCAGGATATCCCCTCCGATCAAGATGTTGTCAATTAATCGTACGTCTCCAAAATAAACAGCCAAAGACAGTAGGACACCGCTATCTACCTCTTCCACTTCTTCTAGTGAACGAGGATCAGCAACACTCACATAATCTAATTTGGCCAATGGCTCGGAGTGTATGATTCTTCGCATTTGCTCGCGTAGGCTTTCCGCATTCGTTTCGCCAGAAATGATCCTTTTTTCAGCAGCTTCCAAGGCTTTGTGCAGAACAGAAGCAGCGATTCGCTGTTCCAGAGATAAACGAACGTTACGAGAGCTCATTGCCAGGCCATCCGATTCTCTAATAATTGGACACATCATGATGTCCACCTTGAAGTTAAGATCTTTGACCATTCTGCTAATAACGATGGCTTGTTGGGCGTCTTTCTGACCGAAATAGGCTCGATCAGGTTCAAGAATGTTGAAAAGTTTGGCTACTATCGTGGCTACGCCTGAAAAATGTCCGGATCGGGCAGCTCCCTCCAGTGGTTGAGCTACCTTTTCCACCAGAATTTTAGTTTGATAGCCGGGTGGATACATCAAATCCTCAGACGGCACAAACACCAGGTCGACGTTTTCACCAGCAAGTAATTGTATATCCCGGTCAATATCGTGGGGGTATGTTAGTAGATCTTTACTGGATCCAAATTGAGTCGGATTAATAAAGATAGAAACCGATAGGCGATCATTCTCTTCTCTGGCTCTTCGCACCAAGGATAGATGGCCATCGTGCAAAGAGCCCATTGTGAGCACGGTTCCCCAGCTTAAGCCGGGATTTGCCCAGCGCTCTTCTCGAATTTTGTCTATTTCACCTGTAACTATCATTGGAATCCTCCCGATGGATCTTAGCAATTATAGCCGTTACAGACAGCCTGATATAGTAATAAATCTTTGGCTCAGAAATGGCCTGTTTCATTCGGGCTGCCACTTTATAGGCGTGGCGAGGGATGCTGGAAAATTAATTGAAGCCTCTAGACCAATAAACACTGCCGCTTAGTTAATAAAGAAACAGGAGTTTTGACTATGGATGTGCCCAAGGAATAGCGCAAACTCCAGGCTGTGGATCTGGCTATTTTTAACAACTATTTCGATGAAAGTGGTTTGTACTCCCCTAAGGGTCCTTAGAAAATGACAAGTTTTCGTTGTTAGTGAACGAATAGTTCTGAAATCATTTATCCAAAAGCTATTCTTTCATTGTTATTGCTAACAGGCTCACTTGATATATTTATAGGTGGTGCTGCTTGTGCTGCCATCGTTAAACTGAACCTTTATAGTTATTAGGTGTTCTCCCGGAGGCAGACCGCTAGTATCATAATTATGGCAGGGCTGACCATGAGGGTTGCCACTGAGGCAATAACGATAGTGGTATTCACTTTGCACCGGGCTGCTCAAGGTGTCGATATAAAAATCAACCCTTATCACTCGTTCATATGGGTGATCAGGATCCGCTTCGGGATCATTGATCTCCGCCTCCAGATTTAGTTCGTTGGGTCCCAGATAGTTCACCTTGGGCCTAACGACAAAATCACCGCAGTTTTCCGGCGGTTCTGTGAGGGGCGCCAACCCGACCATGATATCGCAATATGTTTCTCTTATCGATTGGCCAAGAAACACCAAGGCCACTAAAGTGCCAATGGCGACCAATAATAGAATGAAAGAATATTCAACTAAGCCTTGTCCTTCCTCTTTTCTGCCTTGAAAAGATCGGGTAATGAACATAAAAAAACCTAGGGATTCAAATATCTATTTCTTCGATGAGGTATGAATGAATTCATGGTTTATGTCTTCTGTTGGAAGGCGATAGCCATCAAGGGCACGATAGCAAGAAAGGATACTGTCTTAATAAACAGTGCTGGTGAGAGGAATATAAATTAGATCAACGATAGACTTCTGGCACTAATCAGCTGGAAATTCACTTAACATTTATGTTTTGAAAATAGTACTTACAGAACATGAGCCACCCATAAAAAAACAGTTGCCTCTTAATGATGCTGTTTCAGAGGGGGAGCATGAGTGATCCAGCGAACAGCCAAGCTCAATTTCACTCCTAAGCCGGTGGAGACCAGTTTTTAAATTTTCACTCAATTTCGGATCCCGAGCTCTTGGCTGAAGAGAGCAGAAATTAACTCTTCTTGACCATTTATTTCACAATCAATTAGAGGTTTTGGTTGTGTCTTCGTGCAGCTGAGATGAACTCCCAGCGTAAAAAAGGGTGAACAGCCATAAAGTGCCATTGACTTACTGAAATAATCAGTTTAACCTGAGTTATCTTTAACAATTTAATTATTTCTGCCTAAGCGGGAAAACCCCTCTTGTATACAAGGGCAGAGAGGACATCATTATGTTTTTTCTGACTGAAGAAGAGGGGCAAGGGTTGATCGAGTACGCCCTGCTGATTTTAATGATAGCCATCGCCGTAATTCTTATTTATACATTGTTTGGTACGCAGGTCGGAAACCTCTTTAGTCAGATCAATCACTGTCTCCCTTCGGGAGGAAGCGGCTGTTAGAAACTGCTTCCCAGTGGCACAGAGAAGCGCCTATTATGGGCGCTTTTTTTATTCCACGAGAACAGCCGTTTGATCGACGCTTGAAAATGTTATAATCTTGCCTACCGATTATTGAGGATTTTTGGAATGACCATTCCGTCTTTAGATACATTCGTCGCTTATTCCACGATATGTTTTTCGATATTTGGGGCTCTTTTAGCCGCACTCTGGTTGAGCCTTATCATATGGACATTTCGAGATATGCGACATCGATCCAGAGATCCTTTCGCCCAGATATTGGCTGCTATAGTCGTGGCGCTGCTGCCGGGTGTTGGACTGATTATTTATCTAATACTTCGACCTCCCGAAACCTTGGCAGAGGCTTACGAGCGAGCTTTGGAAGAAGAAGCACTTCTCCAAGAAATCGAAGAGCGTCCAGCGTGTCCTGGCTGCTCCCGTTCAGTCGATCCAAATTGGCTCATCTGCCCACACTGCCACACACGATTGAGAAAAGCATGTCCAGATTGTAATGCCCTCATGGACTTGCAATGGCAGATCTGCCCATTTTGTGGAAACGATCAAATTGATCCATACCATATTGAACTGGCGCACAGCCATTTCGAGGATGAAGATGAGGATATCGAGGAGGAATCCGAATTGAAATTGGATGAAGATCTTCCAGAAGAAGAAAGCGATCTCGGAGAATACGAGCCTTACAGCCCAATCTAGATTTAAGTACTATTTATCTGATTAAGGGGTCGGGACGGGGTTTTGGAGCTGTCTTCGGAAAACAGCTATAAAATTGTCAGCTAATTATTAATCCATCAAGATTTTTCTCGGAAATCGGAAATTGGGGATTTTGTTCTTTAAGAGCTGATACGATAGTCCTTGTTACTGCTAAATTTCGATACCATTTCTGATTGGCCGGAATAACATACCAGGGAGCCCATGAGGTTGTCGTCTTGTTCAACATCTCCTCATATGCTCGCATATAGTCGCCCCAATATTTCCGCTTTTCGATATCCTCAAAAGAGAATTTCCAATTTTTATCGGGTTCGTCAATCCGATCCTGGAACCGTTCTCGCTGCTCATCCTTTGAAATATGGAGGTAAAATTTTAATATGGTGGTTCCAGATTCGAAAAGGTGTTGTTCAAAATTGTTGATTTGGACATATCGAGGTCGCCACACCGACTCGGGAACGATATCATGCACTCGGACGACCAGGACGTCCTCATAGTGTGACCGATTAAAGACAGCGATCATTCCTTTAGCGGGGACTGCTTTGTGTATCCGCCATAAGAAATCATGGGCTAATTCCTCTTTACTTGGTACCTTAAAGGATGTTACTCGCACTCCTTGAGGATTTACTCCCCTTAAAACGCGGCGAATCGTTCCATCTTTTCCACCAGCATCCATAGCTTGAAAAACGACCAATAGCTTATGTTTTCCCTCAGCATACAATCTTCGTTGAAGAGCTATCAACTCATCCCGAAGTTTTCTAAACTCCAATTCGGCCGCGTCCCGATCCTCATAATAAATCCTGCCATCGGCTGGGATTTGGTCTAATTGGACTGGTTGATTTGGCGCCAACATGTGGGTCTCAACTGTTTTTGATTTCATCGATTCTGGCCTTAATATTTGGCTGCTTCAATAAGAATAATAATTATCCCCGGTCCAATTCATGGGGCAACTGATTTTAATACTACTTGGAGATAATCCGAATATTCACTTCCGTGAGACTAAATTATGCATCGAGATCTGGAACGAATATTTTGAAATTATAGTGGGCAAGGGTTTTTTTTACCTTGCTGGATTAGATGAAGAGTGGGGCAAGGACAAGTGTTATGGTCGCTAGAAGTTTGATCAGCACATGTAAAGACGGGCCTGCTGTGTCTTTGAACGGATCGCCAACGGTGTCACCCACGACAGAGGCCGCATGGGCTTCTGAACCCTTACCACCGTGTGCGCCAGCTTCTATCAATTTCTTGGCATTATCCCAGGCCGCACCTCCATTGTTTAATACCAACGCAAGCAATATCCCGGTCATTGTCCCGACCATCAGCATCCCTGCCACCGCTTCGGACCGGAGGAGTACACCAACAGCAATTGGCATGGCGACTGCCAATACGCCTGGTGCAATCATCGCTCTTAGAGCTGACCGGGTGGAAATGTCTACGGCCGTTGTGTAATCAGGATTACTCGTGCCAGCCAGGATGCCGGGATCATTCTTAAACTGCCGTCGAACCTCAGAAATCATGTCTTCGGCCGCCTGACCTACCGCTCTAATCGCCAAGGACGTGAAGAGAAAAATCAGGACACCCCCAGCTAAAGCACCGATAAAAACAGGGACTTTGCTAAGGTCAACAGTGTGAACGGCCTTGGCTAGAACAGCCACCTCTTCAGGAGATATTCCTGCTGCTTCGGCTCTCGTTCGAACGACCAATTCGACCTTATCGAGAAAAGCTGAAAAAAGCAAAAATGCAGCCAGAGCGGCCGAACCGATGGCATATCCCTTGGTCAAGGCTTTGGTTGTGTTTCCGGCCGCATCTAAAGCATCGGTGCCTTCGCGAACTTCTGGCGGTGCATCCGACATTTCTACTATCCCTCCGGCATTATCGGCGATTGGGCCAAATGTGTCCATCGCCAGGATATAGGCGGCTGTCATCAACATGCCCATGGTAGCGACGGCTGTTCCATAGATCCCAGATATTGTCTCGGAAACACCTAGATCAGGTGCGGCGGCCGAACCAAGAGCGTAACTTGCATATAATGCCAGGGATATTGCTAGTATTGGTAGTCCAGTTGTCTCAAGCCCAACCGAGAAGCCTGAAATAACATTAGTTGCTGCGCCAGTCTCGCTTGCCTTTGAAATCCGTTTTACTGGACCATATTTTGTCTCTGTGTAATATTGGGTTATGTAAAGAAATGAGAAGGCCGTTAATAATCCAACCACGCCTGCTCCAAAGAAGTAGTACCAAACCTCGCCCATCATCAAATATGTAGCTAAACCGACAAAGAGGACTGAAAGACCAGCGGAGATGTAAAAGCCGCGATTGAGGGCTGTCATCGGATCGGTACTATTCGCCTTCATCCGGGCAGAAAAGACACCAACCATGCTGGCAACAATACCAAATGAACGCAGGATCAGTGGAAAGATCACCCAACCCATGTTCCCTGTTACCCGCCAGAGTGCTACACCAAGAATCATGGCCCCGATGTTCTCTGCCACGGTCGACTCAAATAGATCAGCTCCACGACCAGCACAGTCGCCCACATTGTCCCCAACTAAATCAGCTATTACAGCCGGATTACGGGGATCGTCTTCTGGAATACCAGCTTCAACTTTCCCAACCAAATCAGCGCCAATATCGGCCGCTTTGGTAAAAATACCACCTCCTAATTGGGCGAATAAAGCCACAAAGCTAGCGCCAAAAGCCAGGCCAATGATCAAAAATGGGGCATCGGCCAATTCGCCGTGAAATAGGCCGTAAATCATGAATAATCCCCAAACACCAAGCAGACTCAGGGCGACGACCACAAATCCTGATACGGCGCCACCTCGTAGCGCTACTGTTAGCGCCTCATCGACTCCGCTTCTTGCGGCCGAGGCTACTCTGGAATTTGACTTAACGGCCGTCCACATGGCCACAATCCCAGCAACGCTTGATAACAGCGCGCCGACGAGAAAAGCTACAGCCGTTTCGATTCCAGATTGCAGGGGAGTTACGCCAGAGACCTCTATATAACGATCAAAAAGGGCAATAAGTGTACCGATAATGATGGCAGTAATTATTGCCAAAATTCCAATTGTTGAATATTGCCGGCGAAGGAAAGCAATAGCGCCCTCATATATCTTGTCAGAGACAGCGACCATAGCTTCAGTTCCTGAATCACGCCTTAATACATCCCTTATTAAAAATATTGCCAATCCAATGGCAAGGATGATAGATGCTGGCACTATCCAAATGATTTCAATCCCGAGGGTCATACAATTTCTCCAATGTTAGGCGTTAACATAGTATGATATAGTTTTAAACCTGGATGTTTTCGTTGTAAACCCTCCTGACTGGCCCGGGGACCTAAATTGTAAAGGCATTCTTCTAATAGAACAAACATACTTTTGACATCAATTGTGACAGGAGGTACAATCGATTTATTAATAGCCCATCAACCAATTAGGTATTGAAATATTAGCTTTATGTTAAGAGCGGGAATTTCCCGCCTCTTTATTTTTTGTTTGAAACTTGGGAAGAGTACTCCGCGATCTCTTAATAAAATAAATCGCACATTTTCTTGGAGGGACTTATGATAGACCGTTTGACTGCCGAGAGTGCGAATATCAGTCGCGCGACATTACCTGCTATTTGGTGGGTTGGACCTGTTGCTGCCTTTATCGCATTCATATTCGCCTATTATTTCTACCGGCAGGTCATGCGAAAAAGTGAAGGCACCGATGCCATGGTGGATATCGCCCAGGCGATCAGAGAAGGAGCGACTGCTTATCTATCAAGGCAGTATAAGGTTGTAGGCATTGTATTTGGAATCCTATTTCTAATATTCCTTATACTCTCAATCTTTAAACTACAAAACCCTGTCGTCCCAGTCGCATTCCTTACAGGAGGATTTTTTTCGGCCCTGTGTGGCTTTATTGGCATGAAGACAGCCACAAACGCATCTGCAAGGGCTGCATTTGCTGCCAGCACCAGCTTGAATGATGGACTCCAGGTGGCTTTACGGGCCGGTGCGGTAATGGGCCTGGTGGTCGTTGGCTTTGCACTGTTGGATATCACTATCTGGTTCTTAATCCTTTATTATCTGGCGCCAATCGTTATTGGAAATGCGGACAGCGCTTTTGGCTTTCTGATATCCGCTAATCCGCTAGGTCCGATTACAGCCACAATGTTGAGTTTTGGCATGGGTGCGTCAACTCAGGCCTTGTTCGCAAGAGTTGGCGGGGGAATTTATACCAAGGCTGCTGATGTTGGGGCTGACTTGGTTGGTAAAGTTGAGGCGGGGATTCCCGAGGACGATCCACGAAATCCGGCGACTGTCGCGGACAATGTTGGCGATAATGTTGGTGATGTGGCTGGAATGGGTGCAGATTTATATGAAAGTTATGCAGGATCAATTTTGGCAACTTCTGCTTTAGGCGTGGCCGCTGTGGCTGCAGCGACTTCATCGTTTTTTGTGGGACAACCGTCTATGAATGAGGTTATGAATTTGCAGCTGCGCTATTTAAGCGCACCTATTGCTGTTGCAGCGATCGGTATTTTTCTGTCGATAATCGGTATTTTTCTCGTGCGCGCCAGGGAGGACGCTAGCCAAGGCGAACTTATCGGCGCCCTATCCCGCGGTTTGTATGGAAGTTCCCTTGGTATCGCTGTCCTTTCCCTACCAGTGGTCTTATTATTGGATTTACCAAACAAGTGGGCCGTGTGGATATCGATATTGGTTGGATTAATTGTCGGCTTAATAATTGGAAGATCTACAGAATACTATACATCTCATGCACATAAGCCGACTCGCAATATTGCCAGCCAGGCCGCGACAAGCTCTGCGACTTCGTTAATTGAAGGTCTGGCAGTGGGGATGCAATCTACTGGCTTTCCCGTTTTAGCAATTGTCGCGGCCATTGCTATCAGCTTCTATGTAATGGGTGGGGCAACGAATGTTGCCATGGGACTTTACGGAGCTGGGATCGCCGCAGTGGGAATGCTCTCAACCCTGGGTTTTACCCTTGCGACTGATGCCTATGGACCTATAGCTGATAATGCTGGAGGGAACGCTGAAATGGCGGGTCTGGATCCCGAAGTTAGACGGCGTACCGACCAGTTGGATGCCGTTGGCAACACGACGGCAGCTGTGGGAAAAGGTTTTGCTATTGGTTCTGCCGCTTTGACCTCTTTGGCATTACTTGCCGCTTATTTAGAGGAAGTCCGGCTAGGCCTGATCCTTCATTCCAGTGGTGGCCCGCTCCCCATGATCGCAGGAAGGGAGATCGGCCAGTGGACGATGCAGGATTTCATGATCTATTACAACGTCACTATGCTTAATCCGGCGGTTTTAATTGGCGTGTTTATTGGTGCGGCAACTGCTTTCTACTTTTCCTCGATGACAATGAGTGCCGTTGGCCGAGCGGCCGGCGGCATGGTAGAGGAAGTTCGACGTCAATTTAAGGAATTCCCAGGCATTTTGGAAGGAACTGTGCGGCCGGATTACGCCAGATGTGTTGAGATTAGCACAGTGGCTGCCCAGAGAGAAATGGTAGCTCCGTCTGTCCTGGCAATATCTGTTCCTGTTATCGTTGGCGTCATTTTTGGTGTGCCTGGCGTACTCGGTCTTTTGACTGGTGGTCTAACCACAGGCTTTGCTCTGGCTGTGATGATGGCGAATTCGGGTGGCGCCTGGGACAACGCTAAAAAATATATTGAAGAAGGCAAGTATGGTGGTAAAGGATCACCCGCCCATAAGGCCTCCATCGTTGGAGATACAGTAGGCGATCCCTTTAAGGATACCTCCGGACCATCGCTTAATATATTAATAAAATTAATGTCGATGGTCTCTGTTGTGTTCGCGGGATTGATTATCGCTTTTGGGAATGGGCAGGGATTACTGCAAATGCTAATTGGTGGATAAGGTTATATCTGAATGGTAAGTTGTTTGGTCTACGCGCCAGCAGCAGATCATAACGAACCGGGACATCCTGAGAACCCTGGTCGTATGGAGGCAATATACTCTCTCTTAGAAAAAGAGGGCATCTTAGACCAGCTGTCAATCGTCGAACCGGTATTAGCATCCATTGATCAAATTGCATTAGTTCATAAGCCAGAGCTTATTAAACGCATCGAGTACATATCAATTCAGGGGGGCGGAAGAATAGATGCTGATACCTATTGCACAGCTGAAAGCTATAGGCTTGCCCGGATCGCTGCAGGTAGCATTTGCGAATTGACGGACACGATCCTTACCGGTGAAGCTCGTAATGGTATTTCGATAATTCGGCCGCCAGGACATCATGCGGAGATCGATCGTGCAATGGGCTTTTGCCTATTTAACAATATTGCCATAGCAGCCCGGTACGCCCAGAAGATGCACAATATTGAACGTATTTTAATTATTGATTTTGATGTTCATCATGGCAATGGCACCCAAGATATTTTTTATAATGATCCCTCTGTTATGTTTATCTCCCTTCATTTATTTCACCCCTTTTTTTACCCAGGTACGGGGAATACCAGCGAAAATGGAGTAGGGGATGGCCGTGGCTACACGATTAATATACCATTTGGAGTAGGCGCTGGTGATTCTGGATATTTTCAAGCTTTTTCAGAGCTGATTCGTCCGTTAGCAAATGAGTTTAAGCCTGAGTTAATATTAGTATCAGCCGGTTTCGATGCCCATTGGATTGATCCATTGGCCGCAGCAAGATTAACTTTAGCGGGATATTTTCAGATGACTCAATTTATTCTGAAGATGGCCGGGGAACTCTGTCAGGATCGCCTGATCTTTTGCCTGGAGGGAGGATACAATTATGAGGCACTTTCCTTTGGTGTGTTAAATGTGGTTCGAGCACTATTGGGGGTTGATACCCCGTTAGATCCTCTTGGCAATAGCCCAAAGCCAGAAGCCGATATGACCAATTTGCTAACGCATTTATGCCAACTTTATTTGCCTGAATAGTAGAATGTTTGCATAATATTTTAAGCAGTCCTCACGCAGTAATAAAAGGGAAGGCTGAGTTTGGGTCTCGTTGGCCTCCACCAATACTTAGATCGTGTAGAAGAACTCCTGGAAGCCCGCCAGGTTGAGGAGGCGAGCGCCCACTGCCAGCACATTTTGCAGCAGGAGCCGTATCATATTGATACTATGCGTTTGTTAGGACGCATCTACCTGGAACAACAAAATTATAATGATGCATTAAAGGTCTTTGTTAAAGTGCTTAGGGCAGATCCAGAAGATTTGATCGCCCACGCTGGAAGGGGACTCGCTTACAAGGAAAAGGGAGATATAACCAAAGCCATTTGGCATATGGAACGGGCAGCTGAGATCGATGCCTACAATATTACTGTTCAAGAGGAACTGACTACTCTTTACAAGTCTGCTGTAGGTTATCAGCCAAAGAACAAGGATTTGACACAAGCGGCCATTGCTAGACTTCATGTATTAGGAGGTTTCTACAGCCAGGCTCAGAGTGAATTGGTTGAAATCATAAAGAAGTCGCCCGATCGATATGATTTGAAGGT
>BTQB01000046.1:0-12485 GCA_036985655.1 Anaerolineae bacterium
GTCTCATCAAACGCGAGTTAGGACTGCATTTATTCTGGTCGGCTAAAACCGTTGTCATTCTTCAGCAGGTGTGGGCGGTACTCATTATTGCCCAGATATTGCATGCTTTGCAGCTCGAGATAGCTGTACGTGCAGGTGTGGACCCATTCGACGTTTCGCTGCGATTGATGGTCGAGTATATCCCTCGATGGAGATATGATGGCACCGATGTGATCGCCATCATTGTTGAACATGGACGCAGAGGTGGCTTCATCCGGGAATACAGGCGTATCCGGCCCAAAAAACAAGGAATTGATCCAAATCTAACCTACCGATATTGTCTGATTTGATACTCGGTCGCAAACCGCGTTACGCTCACCGTAAATGCGGCAGTCGTTCAAAGAATAAATAGTTGGAACAGTGACCTTTTGGGACAGCCCCTACAAAAGAGAATTGTACTTGGTATCTAGCAGATTGAGATTGAATGAGAGAGGTTTCGGTCCTTTTGGAATGCTTGTCTGGCTGCCGGGTTTGACAATCCCATCCTTTTAATGGGGGAAAATAGGCTGAAATGGTCAACCGGGGTAATTGGTCGTTTCAGCCGTTGATCTGAGAAAACTTTTCCAGGCTAAGGCTGGATGAAGATGCAGTAACTCGGCCGCAGCCATGGTTGTCTGTTAATGCCCACCTTCGAGCTCTTTAAAGCGTGGGTCTTGGCGTAAGCCATCCAGATCCGGATCTTTGCGAACCCACTCCATCTGCACCTGATGCCGTTCCAACGCAATCTGTAATAAAGCCAGCGCTTGATCGTTATTTCCGGCTATAGATTCCAGGCATGCCCGATTGTATTCGCTTTCTTCAGCAATCAGCTCTCGGGCTACTGCGATCTCTTTATTGTAATCACTTTGCCTGCCCATCTTACGATAAAGACCAGCTAATGAACCTCGAGATAAGGCATCCTTTGGATTCAATTTTACGGCCTTTTGGTAAGAGTTTAGAGCCTCATTTGATCGGCCCATGGCGTTGTATACATCTCCCAAATGGGCATAAGCGTTTGCGTTTACAGGATCTAATGCTGTCGCTTCTCTATAGGCGCCAATGGCTTCTTCATATTCAGCGGCATTTCGATGGACATTACCTAAGCCAACATAGCTATCTGCGTCACCTGGATTTATCCTCAACGCACTTTGATACGATTTTGATGCTTCATCACCGCGACCCAGATCATTGTAAATATCTCCCAATCCGCGGAAAGCAGGTCCGTTGACAGGGTCTAACCTGACGGCCTTCTCATAAGCACCGAGCGCATCGAATGGGCGCTTCAAATCCCGATATACCCTGCCCAATCCAACGTGAGCAGGCGCATACTTTGGATTGAGCCGTATTGCTCGCTGGTAAGCGGCGATGGACTCGTCAACCCGGCCAGTCCGGTAATAAATATCTCCCAATCCCGCTCTGGCCGCGGCATCTTTTGGACTCAAAGCTATCGCTCTTTGGTACGATTCTAAAGATTCGTCGAGCTTACCTAGTTCAGCATATACACGACCTAAACCTGAATAAGCCGGCCCATGCTCCGGCTCCTCTTTTAATGCTTGCCGATAGGCATTTTGAGCCTCATTAAACTGGGACATTAGAATGTGAACATCGCCTATGCCAATCAGGGCATCAACAGAAGATGGGTCCAGCTTGATAGCTTGCTGATATTTCACCAGCGCCTTATCAACCTGACCCAAGATCAAAAAGACCCTGGCTAATCCTGCAAATGCGCCAACATTATCTGGCGATATGGCCAGCGCCTTCTCAAACTCCTGCTGAGCCTCCTCAATATTGCCAGAGCTCAAGTAAAGGTGACCAAGATTTATATGGGCTTTTGCATCCTTCGGATCTAAATCGACAGCGTGCTGGTAGGCTGTTATTGCGTCTTGAGAGCGACCAAGCGAAGCATAGACAGTACCGGCGCCAAGATAAGGATCAGCGTAATTAGACTGGCGTTCCAGTGCATTTTGGTAAGCTACCAGGGCATCATAAGTCCGCCCTAAATTTTGCTGCAGGTTGCCTAGTTGATAATAGGCGGGAGCATAATTCGGTTCGATCTCAAGTGCCTTGTTGTAAGCGTGAGCTGCTTCATCATTCTTGTCCATAGCCCGAAAAGCGTTGCCGATGCCCGTATAGGCTTCGGGCAATTGGCGGTTGAGTTTAAGAGCCCTTTTATAGGCAGCTATGGCATCAATATGTTGATTCATCTTAACATAAGCTTCGCCCTGCATAATAAGCACTTCCGGCGTGTTTTGACCCAGCTCCAGGGCCCGCTGGGTAGCAACAACAGCTAACTCATTCCTATTCAAAGCCAGGCAAGCCTGGCCCAAGCCCATATGAGCCAGCTGGTTTTCTGGGTCAAGTTCCAAGGTTCGACGATAGGCGGCCGCAGCATCGTTATAACGCCCGATTTCAGCCAAGCCTTGAGCCAATCCAAAGTGGCAAGATGCTTGATTTGGATCAATCTCGAGAGATCGTTGAAATGGAATGATCGCCTTTTCGGGTTGGTTTTGATGTAGCATTGATTCAGCCAAACCGCCAAAGGCCAGGGAATTTTGATCATCAATTTCGGTAGCACGCCGGAATGCGCGTTCAGCCTCCCGGTATTGGGCCATCTCTAAGCAGGCTTTCCCCAAGCCTAATTGAATTGATAAATCTTGAGGCGCATATTGGGCCGCGCGCTGGTATGCTTTAAACGCGCGTTCAAAATTTCCTTCATCGGCGCAGGTAGCCCCGACACCTTTCAGGGCTTCTACATGATTAGATTCAAGATTTAGCGCCTGCCAGTAAGCAGCCAGGGCTTTTCGATGTTTGCTCATCGAGGCGTAAACATGACCCAGCCCCACAAAGGGCCCTGTTTGTTTGGAGTTAATCTTTATCGATTTCTCGTAAGCCTCCAGAGCTTCTTCAAAGTTGTTGTGTGCCAAGAGTACATCTCCTATTCCATTGTATGCATTTGTATTCAACGGTTCCTTTTCTAATATTTGGAGGAAAGCATTTTGAGCCTGGTCCAATTGGCCAAGAGTCAGGTAAACATTACCGAGATCGGTCAACGGAACTGAATCCTGTTCAAGCTCCATAGCCTGTTCGTAAGCAGCCAATGCTTCCGTCGGCAATCCGAGAGCGTAGTGAACACGCCCGATGCCTCGATGCGCTTTTACCTGGCCCTCATCGAGAGAGAGCGCCTTACGATAGCTGTCTAACGCTTTCTGATGCCGGTTTAAACCTGCATACGTATCACCAAGACCAACATAGGACTCAGGATCTGACGGTTCTCTCTGAACCGCATTCTCATAAGCGACCAAAGCGTCGTTGAATTGTCCAGCTTTTCTAAAAACTCGACCCAGCCCTCGCCTGGGAGCAACACTTTCAGGAGCTAGCTCCTCTGCTCTTAGGAAAGCCCTTTGAGCTTTATCGAAACGGCCGAGGTCTACGTAGACATCTCCCAAACCGAGAGATGCTTCAACATCTTCATTATTTTGTTGGACGGCTTGTTTATATGCCGCAAGAGCTGCGTCAAATCGTCCTACATTCTTATATTGATCCCCAAGGTCTCGATAGGGTAAAGCCCAATCAGACCTGAGTTCCTGCACGCGTTCATAGGCTTCAATTGCCTGTTGGGAATGACCCATTTTAATGTGAACGGCGCCTATTCCTGCTAGCGGGGCTGCCCAGTTAGGCGCCAACTTCCGGGCATTTTCATATGCCTCTTGGGCTTCTGAAAAATCTCCTTGCCCAAGCTTGATATCCCCCAATCCGTTTTGGGCTACAGGATCGAAGGGGTTGGTGGCCAATGCCTGATTAAATGAGTTTAGCGCTTCAGCGATATTACCCTGGGCCAACTGCATCTTCCCAAGGCTAGCGTGCGCCCCTGGATTAGTGGGCTCTATTGAGAGGGCCAACCTGTAGGAAGCAAGGGCCTCTTCAGGTGAACCCTGCCGCCAATAGATATCACCGACACCGGCGTGTGGCTTTGCCTGGTGAGCATTCAGTTCAAGGCTTTTTTGAAAGGAAGAAGAGGCGTTTTCATAATCCTCTAACTCGATATAGATCTGGCCTAGAACGTTGAGCGGCTCTGGCCAATTGGGCTTAAGCTCGACAGCCTTATTCAATATCGATATGCCATCATTGTATTGACCTTTGGCCAGATGAATACATCCAATACCGTAATAAGTGCTGGCTTCACCCTTGTCTAAATCGAGGGCATGTTGATAAGAGTTCATGGCCTCATCATAATTGCCTTGAACCCTCTGGGCGTCACCGAGTCCAACATAAGCCATAACAAAGTAGGGATCGCTCTTAAGAGCCTGTCCAAACGCCTGTAAAGCGTCATCAGTCTTGCCTAGACGGATATAAACAGTTCCCAGCCCGACAAAGGGAGAGGGATCCTTGGGGTTTAGGGCCAGCGCCTTTTGGAAGGATTCAATTGCGACGTCTGGTTGCCCTATATTTAAATATATGTCACCCAGCATATTAATGGCGTCCAGGTTGCTGGGATCCAATTCGAGCACTTTGTCAAAAGCTGCAATTGCTTCAAGGTACTGGCCCTGTACCCTATTAAGGTTCCCCAAGCCAGCATAGGCAGCTGAGTTTGCAGGATCCAGGTTAATCGCCTGCTGGTAGGAGCTCAGCGCTTCTGCATATCGGGCATTGTTCGTATAGAGTGATCCAAGATTAATATAAGGTCCTGGAAAGTTTGGATCATGGCGAAGGGCTTCTCTAAATGTCTTGGTTGCTAAGCGATACTGGCGTAAGCGCATCAGGCTGGTGCCAAGACCGTCATAAGCGGCCGCGTAGGTGGAATCCAAAGTGAGCGCATTCTCGTAGGATTCGCGGGCGGCATTAGGCATATTCAATTCTAAGTAAACATTTCCTAGCCCGTTATGGGGGCGGGCATCTTCTGGCGCTAATTCCCGGGCCTTTTGATAGGCGTCAATGGCTTTCTTATATTTGTGGTCAGAGAGATATGCATCGCCCAAACCGATTTGGGCAGAAAGGTCCGACGGATTCAACTCAAGAGCGCGCTGGTACTCAGGAATTGCCTTGGCTACCTCGCCCCTACTTCGAAAGATTTCGCCTAGACCCTGATGAGCAGGAGCATGAGAAGGATTGATATTTACAGCTTGCTCAAAGGCAGAAAGGGCTTTTTCCTGGTCATTCAATTGAAGGTGGGAGAACCCCAATCCTGAATAAGAGCCTTCGTTCCGCACACCTGAATCTACCGATCGGCTGTATGCTTTTTGGGCATCCTCATAACGACCGAGGGCCATATAGACATCACCCAGATTTTCATAGGATATTGATTGCGTATCCTCTAAGCTCAGGGCTTTTTCATGAGCGCCAAGAGCGGCTTCAAAATCCCCTGTGGCCCGGTATACCTGGGCCAGCCGATCAAAAGTCCGGGCATCACGATAGCCCATGTTGATTGCTTGTTCAAAGTAGCTTATCGCCCGATCATGCCGGCCGGCATCAGCATGGATGTGGCCTAGCCCAGAATAGGATGCCGGGTAATCTGGCCGCCGCTCAATCGCCTGTTCGAAGGTCTTAACAGCAGCTTTTTGTTTACCCATCATCCGGTAGGCATGGCCCAAGCCGACTAAAGCAGCAATATATTTTGAATCGAGTTCAAGGGCTCGCTTGTACGACCTGCTGGCTTCCTCTCCCCGGCCTATAGCACAATAGGCATCTCCGAGATTACATTGAACAGATGCCCGGTTGCCGCCCATGCTTTCGGCTTTTTGAAGAGCTGATAGGGCCTCTGAATCCCGGCCGATTGTGAGATAAACTCTGCCTGCGCCAATGTGGGCCGGCATGTAATCGGAATCTTCTTCGATAGCCCGTTCAAAGGCGCCAAGCGCTTTTTCAGGCTGATCGAGGGCGATTAGCACATTGCCCAAACCCGCGTGGCTGATAGCCGAATTGGGATCCAGGCTCAAAGCCTTGTTGAAATATTCCTGCGCCTCTTCGTTGCGATTAAGGACGGCAAATATGCTGCCAATCGCGTTATTGGCGGCGACATGTTGAGGGTTTAATTCAATGGCTTTCTGGAGCGCTTCCACAGCTCGATCATATCTTTGGGCAGCGCCTTGATTTACCCCAGCAAGATACCAGGCATAGGCCCTTTCCGGCTGCCAGGCCAATATTCGCGATAGGATTTTCTCGGCCGTAGGATCGTAAACTGGCTGGTAGCGATCCTTTTGCCAGATCAGCCGCCTGCTCAATAGCTCATAAGCGTCCACCAGCCGGTTTTTCAGCATTTCCCCGTCCGGAGGCATTCCCGCTTCTGCTTTTTTGAAAGATTCGAGAGCATCCTGATGATTTCCTTTGGCGATGAGTTGATACCCTCGAAATACCTCTAAAATTGCTTTTCTTTCCTCAGCGCCTTCACCCTCAAGCCAGCCACGATCGGCCAGCTGTGTCAATACTCGTATTAACGAATTTCGATCCTCCGTCGCCCTCTCCAGGACCCGCAGTAGTTTTTCTGTGTTTGCGCTCAAACCACGCCAATCAGCAACTATTTGTACAAGCCCATCCTGGAGATTTGGGTTGTAGGCCAATCCTTCAACGAAGCGTGGTATGATCCAATGCCAGGCATCATATTCATTTGTCCAGAATAAGAAATGAGTTAGGGAGAGCACATTTTTAACCCAGTTGTCATCCTGGCAGCGATCTTCAGTGCGCGGCAGCTCGGATTCGATCTCTTTGAGACGATTCTGTAAATGAACAACAGCCCGGCTGTTCAGATTTACAACCCGGTCGCTGGTCCTGCGAACCTCGGCCTGCAGGTATTCTCTAAAGAACATCGCCGGATTGTCGTGGAGGCGGGCGCGGCTTGCATGAACAGAAGCATAGTCCCTCTCCAACCTGCTGAGCAGTTCTTCCAGATCAAAGGGAGCGTCATCATCCGGTCTTAACATGCTGCGTAAAAGGTCGACATCCCCATCGGCAAGGGCTAGAGCAAATAATCCCTGCTTATCTTCCTCGGCGACAACATGCTGCATGTAGCGATCAGTTATCTTTTGAACGATCAGGTTAGCGCCGCTGGTTTCGTTTATATCGCCAATAATCTCTCTAAGTTCAGCCCCAGTCTTCCAAATATCGACGGCCTCTCTTAATGCCAGGGGGATTCCACGAGTTACCCGGCTTATCGATTCAATTTGGTCTTTGGTGAGGGGTCTTTCAGGCACGCTAATTTCAAAGAAAGTGCGTATATCTTCTATGGAAAGAGGTAGCATTTTGTATGACAGCATGCGCCTGGGTGAATCATCTGCATAGCCCTTAAAATATTCAGAGCCAAATCGCCTGCTTTGTACGAGGTCATTCCGGCCGCAAATCACCCAAATAACCTTTGGACCAGCGGCGCGTATAACTGCCCTAAGCCAGATATCAGTTCGATCGATAATCTCATAGGTGTCTAGGATGACCAGGAGGCGCTGCTTTTTCGCCACCCTGTTTAGACCTCGGGCCAGGGCCAGGGCTAACTGTTCGTTAGGATTTAGGAAATAATTGAAATGATCACTCTTTAAGTGAACCCGCAGTTGGTTCTCGATCACCCGTCGAATTTTAACCGCCTGTTCTGCCCCGACTCGAACACCGGCATCCAGGAATGCTTCAACAATATCCTCGCCGGCGTCGCCAATCACAGGAATCTTTGAGCGGACGATTTTTGCAAGAGCGTCAACACCGATTGAGCGTAATATGGCCAGCTCATCCCAGTCATTATCCGTTGTTATTGCTTCAGCGACTTTCTTAGAAGCTTCGTCGCGGATCTTGATCGCTTTACGATAGGCCGCGAACTGGCGCCCCCATTTTTCACGAACCGCCGCCGCATGGATCACCTGAAAGACAGCCTCAGGACTAATCTGCTGGCGCCGGACCTGAAGGTCGGGAAACTTTTTGCGTTCATCTTCCCAATCGATCCACAAAACCTTGTACTCTTGCTCGAAGGGGGCCTCGGTTAAGGCAATATCTCGAAAACGCTTGGCAAGCGTGGTTTTACCTGAACCACCCTCTCCATAAAGAAGACAGATGTAAGGCAGAACTTCACGAGGAGGGGGATTCAAGAGCTCGGTTAGAGCAGAACGAAACTGCTTTTGTTCCTCGACTCGACCGACGAATAATTTACTGTCGACGGTTATTACCTGTTCGGGCATAGCACACTCCCGCTGCTTTCCTGTTTTTGGCGCCAAAGCCATCTCGGTCTGGACTGGATAGTAAAAGAGTGCAGCCGCAAAATGGGGGCACCGGATCGTGATATTTATTTAATTTTCGGAACTACAATCTGAACATATATACCTCCTAAAGTTACTAGTAAAAATAGGTGGTGTCAATAGTTCAAAGGTCAATTAGTACAAATGGGTACTTAGAACTATTGACCATCATCTACCCCATGATGTAATGTTGCGTCATAGTCAGCGAGAAGTACTAACATTTGAATAATTTTGCTGTACCGAATATTGAACTATTCCGTGAATTTACCCCCCACAATGGGCTGGGTGGAAATCACTGTCGATTGAATAATGATCATCAACGGGAGAACATCAATGCAAAGACCACCGGAAATGGATAATCTGGCAGTCATTCGTGTAATCGGTGTGGGTGGGGGCGGCGGCAACGCTGTCAACCGGATGATTAACGCTGGAATGAGAAGCGTCGATTTCATAGCTATGAACACTGACGCTCAAGCACTCCTCCTTTCAAACGCGCCTATCCGAATTCGACTTGGCGACCAGGTTACTAACGGATTAGGGTCCGGAGGTGATCCGGAAGTTGGCGAGAGGGCAGCGAAGGAGTCCATCGAGGATATATACGAAGCAGTAAGAGGAGCCGATATGGTCTTCATCACTGCCGGCCTGGGTGGAGGAACTGGCACTGGCGGCGCCCCGGTAGTTGCCAGAGAAGCTCGAGAGCAAGGGGCCCTAACAATTGGCGTGGTGACCAGACCTTTTTTCTTTGAAGGCAGCAAGCGAGCATCCGCAGCCAATGCCGGTATTGAACGGCTGAAAGAAGAGGTTGATACCTTAATCGTGGTCCCAAATGACCGCCTTCTTGAGTTAACCAATAAGAGAATGACCTTAACAGATTCCTTTACATTGGCTGATGATTTTCTCAGACAGGGCATTCAAGGAATTAGTGAACTCATCACGGTGCCAGGCATCATCAATCTAGATTTTGCTGATGTAAAAGCGATTATGGCTGAAGGGGGTGCAGCCTTGATGGCAGTTAGTGAAGCTGAGGGTGATGAGAGGGCCCAAATCGCGGCGGAGCAATCGATAAGCTCTCGTTTGCTGGACATCACCATGGAAGGGGCAAAAGGCATCCTTTTCAACATTACCGGCGGCTCCGATATGAGTCTTTACGAAGTTCAACAAGCTGCGGCCGTGATTCGAGAAATGGCCCACCCGGACGTCAACTTAATATTTGGCGCCGTTCTGGATGAAAACCTTAACGGTAAGATCCGGATCACATTGGTCGCTACAGGGTTTGATAGACCTGAGCCATATTTACCGATTGTCGATTACCAGAAAAGACGGAGGGTCATTTCTAACAAGGAAAAAAGAGCGCCGGAGAAGTCTAGGGTAACAGCTGATGTTACCGCTGGTGTTACCAGGGGTCAAAGCACATGGGCTCGCCCCCGCTTTTCGCCAAATGATTTGGAGATACCTGCATTCTTGCGCAGGGGATAACGTTACTTTGTTCGATAAATTACAAATGTCCTCATCTACATCCCTTCTGCATGCTCCCTCTGTCACGAGGCAGAGGGAGCACCTGTTCCCGATAATCTCGGGTAACACTGGAGGGGGGTCATCACTTTTCTCCTTTGTGCCGGGGAAATGTGGGATAACCAGGGAGTTGGGCAGCTCGACCCTTCACAATCCAAATCGACGGAAACCCAACTCCCGTCCCTCATTTTAAGAGAGGAATAAAAGAAATTGCAGCGCCTTCAGCAGACTCATGAATTTGCGCGAATTCGCGTTGTCGGCATCGGCGGCGGCGGCATTACGGCCGTCAACCGGATGATAGATGACCGGGTCTTCGGTGTGGAATATATCACTGTGGATACGGATCCAATCTCCAAAAAGGAAACGAACGCCCCAAAGCATTTACAGATAAGAAGCACTTTCGCGATAAATCAAGCTGCCAATAGTAATTCAGCTGCCGGTCGCCAGGCGACTTTAGCTGCAGAAAGTGATCTTCAAGAGACTCTCGAAGGGTCAGACATCGTTTTTATATTAGCTGGGCTAGGCGGAGGTACGGGAAGCGGCATGGTACCGGTGATAGCACGAGTGGCCAAAGGGGTCAACGCCCTGGTTATTGGCATCGTCACTTATCCTTTCTCCTTTGAAGGGGATAAAAGGGCCCAAGCGGCCGAAGGTAGTATTGGTGCTCTAAGGGGTTGCACGGATACGCTTATTGTTGTCCCCAATGACCGGCTGCTGCTGCTTTCTAAGGGAAGCATTGGCTTTCACGAAACTTACCGCCTAGCCCATAATATTTGGTGCGAGAGCATCCGTGGAATCAGCGAACTAATAAATCGATCAGGGCTGATAAATGTCGACTATGCCGATGTCAGAGCCATCATGTCCGAGGGACGGGCAGCAATCATCGCGACTGGCCAGGGACACGGTGAAAATCGGGCTCGAATTGCTGCCACTCGAGCGAGCCGTTCAGATCTATTGGACTTGACCCTGGATGGCGCCCGAGGACTGCTTTTTAATGTCATCGGCGGTCCTGATATGACTTTGCATGAGGTAGAGCAAGCAGCTCAGGAGCTTACCCGGCGCGTTCACCCCCAGGCAAACGTAATTTTTGGCGCGGCCGTCGACGACAGTCTCGGCGATGAGATAAAAATAATCGCGATTGCCACAGGCTTTGGATTGGGAGATATTTTCAACCAGCCAACGATGAAGGAGTCCTCCCGAGGCGTATCCTGGAGTGCACTCTGGAAGAAAGCTGGAAACGCATATTCGACCTTACCTTCCTGAGAATCAACCTTCCCTGGCAGCGTCGATAATTATTCCAAAGAGTGATTAGATCCCGGCCACAGCCGAGGCTAACACTTCCCCCCACGCTTCCTGTTCAACAAGGACCCATTGGGATGGAAACTCGACCCGCATCCTTGTAAGTTCCCCCTCTAAAACCTCCAGGTAGAGAAACGCTGCCGGATTTGAGCCTAAATCCTCCTTACCCGCCAGCATGTCAATATGAACTCTGGCATCATTCAAATCACCAAGGAAGACAAGCAGCTCCTTTATTCTTTGAATAACTGGAACGGCCGAAGGCCCCATCAAGGGCTTAAAAAATTCCAATGTGTAACGCAGTTCCTTCGACTGGATACGTAAGGCGTGCAATCGGGCGAGAGACATCCCTTCTATTTCATCGTTGAAATCGCGGACGGCCGTAACTTTTCCAGAAATCAAAACTGGCGCGACCTGGCTCACTCTATCTTTCGAGAAATTTTTCCGGTTGCCTTGTTCAAAGCTATTTAAAGTGACCCCAAAATCCGTTAACAGCGCCCGGTATTTGCCTTTACCGAGAAAAATTTTTGCCTTCTTATTAACCTGGACCTTTCTTTCCTGCCAGTATTGGTCCAGTCGTCCATAGGCAAGCTCTACGTCCTCCGACAGACCTTCTTTTGTTAGCCCTTCTTCCATGTACTGTTCAAGTTTCAACAGGAAGACATCATAATCTCTAAGGCGAGATAGGCGACGCATTATTTTGCGAAACCGCTTTTGATAGCGTTTGAGCTCTTTTAAATCGAAGAAGGGTTGGAAGAGCCTCAAGGCGGTTCGAAGCCGGCGTATATTCTTGCGAGTTTCGTGAACACTTCTAACGCTTACAGAATTCTCTAACTCCTCCTCAAGGACCAACAGTCGAGCTAAGAGTGTACTGAAGATCATAAGTCCCGCATCAGTTATAAGATCGTCAGGGGAGAAAGGAGGTTCAAGAGTAAGGACTTCACCCGGGAATGATTCCATCCCCTGCCGATCAAAAACTCGCAGCCATTGGCGAACCCTAACTAGTGGAATGTTGAGTTGAAGCGCGATATCTTCTTGATCAAAACCTTCATTGTTGAGCAAGGTTATTAACGCCCGGCGCAGGTATGGCGTGCCTGCCGGGCTTTGATCGGCGAAATTCTGCAATAATTCAAGTTCATCCTGGCTCAGCATAGCGTTATTATAACAAAACGAGGGCGGTTAAGTGACTGATTGGCCCTTTTGATTCTGGTTCTGTCGATCATTATTTTTCATTTCGAACGAAGAGCATGCCCTGAGTGTAATCGAATGGGAGAAATCCATAATGACTCTGAAGGCCGTATGGATTCCTCCCCCTTTGTAAAACTCGATACAGGCTCTTTTCAGACTCGGGGTCGGAATGACGGTGAAGGAATTGTCATTTCGAACGAAGAGCATGCCCTGAGTGTAATCGAATGGGAGAAATCCATAATGACTCTGAAGGCCGTATGGATT
>BTQB01000047.1:0-12335 GCA_036985655.1 Anaerolineae bacterium
AGCCGGAGATCAATATAGATCGGTGATGTGCGGCCGCTGTGTAAAGTGAACTGACCCAGGCGTACAGCCCCAATTTCATGCAGGCCTAAGGCAATGGCTTCGACATGTTCATCCAGCAGCATATGACATACACCTTAGTAAATTACCAACCAGGTGATGATTTAAGAGATCATGTCACAAAAGGAGCGGCCTATCAAACAGCAAAGAGGTCATATCTCTAAGCAGCTAACATCCCTATTAGAAACCGGGTCACGCCCATCAGGATATGTCTGATGATACCAATGAACTATAGCTTTTGGCGTAAATATTATTCGATAGGCTGAATTTCCTTTGCATCTATCCGCAGGCTATATGTTTATCCCGGTGACCATCGGCAATTTAGAATCTTGGGCCCATTCGATAAGGGAACCATCATAAACAGCAACGTTGGTTGCTCCCAAGAGGGTCAAGGCGAAGGCGACACTGCTGGCAGCAGCGCCACCTCCGCAGTAAGTAATCACTCTTTTTTTAGCCAACGCGCAACATTTGGCGAATATGATCCGAAGTTCTGATATGGGGAGAAAGGCATGGGTTTTTTTGTCAACCAGCGATCTAGCAGGAACATTGACACTGTTTGGAATATGTCCTGGACGTCCGTAGAATGCCAATTTTCCCTCATGTTCGAGGTGAGTAAGAGCATTGATGATACAGCAATTTTCATCATGCACGGCCGCCAACACTTCCTCTTTATCAACGATGAGCTCGGTCCGAGGGTAAGCAGTAAAGGTGGCAGCTGGATAATTGACGTTGTCCGTTGAAACCGGCCGCCCTTCTAACCTCCATTTTTGCCACCCCCCGTTCAAGATTGCAGCGTTCTCAAAGCCGTATGATCTCAGCATCCACCAGACCCTTGCTGCCCACATGTTCTTACCTGCGTCATAGAGCACCACGCTTTTGTGGTCGTCGATACCATAACCTGACATCACATTTGAAAAATGATCCTCCTTGGGAATCATAAAAGGGAGCTGGCTGCTGGGATCGGAGAGATCGATGAGTAAATCGGCAGATCGGCTGCCTGGTATGTGTCCTCGAACCCAATTGTCATAGCCGCTTTCAACACTGAATCCTCTTTTTGCATGAATGAAAACCATACAATCCAGAATGCGAATATCCTCATCATGAAGATGCGCTTCGAGCCAACTGCTTTCTACTAGGTAACGTTTACTCATGATTCATCTCCCGGTCTTATAGCTAGGACCGAAACCTACTGGTTTGAGGCAGCTTGAAGGGATGATCTGTCGTGGGTTTCTTTGGGATTTAAAGAAGGATTTGGCTGGTCAGCCGATAGAAAGTCTGCAACTAGCTTGTCGAAGACGATTGATTGATCGAAATTAGATAAATGACCAGCATTATCGATAATCTCTAATCGGGAACCAGGCATTAGTCGATGCATCTCCTCCCCGATTCGTATTGGTATACTGCTATCCTCCTTCCCCCAGATAATTATTGTTGGGATCATTTTCTGCCCGAGCTGTTTGATCTCCTCATCAAGGGTGTTAAAGAATTCCTTGCGAAGAATCGATAATTGTATCTTGGTGGAGCCTTTGATCTTCTGAAAACGGGTGGCCTCTTCAAAATAGCTGTCTGTTAAAAGCCGCTTATTGTAGATCCAATTGTCCTTCAAGTTCTTCTGGCGAATGGCGTTTGTTTTCAGCCCTAAAAGAAATTCTGGTATATAAGGAAGTTGAAATAACTTGCCTCGGAGAGGCAATGGGTTGCGAATTCCAACTGAATTAACCAGGATAAGTTTTTCGACCCTACCAGCGTGATGCAGAGTGAAATAGATCACAGTGCCGCCGCCCATAGAATGACCAACAAGCGATGCCTTGCTAATTTCCAGGGCATCCATGAAAAGAAGAAGTTGATGGGCGAATAGCTCATAACCATAGTCCAGTGGTTCACGGGTGCTAAAACCTGACCCCCACAGATCCAGGGCATAAACTTTATGCTCTGAAGCCAGCGCTTCCATATTGTTGACCCAGGAGTAGGAATCGTAGTTGAATCCGTGGACCAGAATAACGGGTTCGCCTGATCCCATCTCGATATAGTGCGTTTTCCGGCCGTCCAGGTCGATGAATTCACCTGGAGCATATTTACTGGCCCATTCATCTAACGGTTGGCTGTCCCAAGGAATGAAATTACTCATGATATTAAGTTCCTCCTCGTACGATATTTATCACTGTCAAATGGATACGGTAAGTCGATAAAGCAATTACTGGTCTGTATAAAGATAACTTTAACTGAGCATAGTTGGGCAGCGTTTGTTCAGCGTTTGTCAGGGAGCAATTCGCTTATCGATAGCGGTATTTATTGGATTCTGGAGGCTTACTTTATGATTGTTTCCAGCCGGCTCAAATGGTACGGGGCTGGAAGTTTGGGAGACGATATCCTAATGCACTATCTGACGATGCCTCAGCTGAAATGGTATACTGTTCTAAACAGCATTCAACCCAGCCCACTTCGCCGCCAATAATCGACCTGTGATTTAGAGTTTCAGAGTTTTAATGCTCGATATTCGTCTGTTAGGTCAATTTACACTTAAAAACCAAGGCAAGCAGCTGAATCTTGCCTCCCGGCGGGCCCAATCATTATTGGCCTTTCTACTTCTGACTTCTAACATCCAACATCGAAGAGAAAAATTAGCAGGCCAACTTTGGCCTGAAGCTGACGAAGAGAAGGCCAGGGGAAGGCTGCGATATTGCCTTTGGCAGCTTCGAGGGGCTCTAGGCAGCCAATACATCGTCGCTGACAGGATCAGTGTCTCGTTTAATAGGGATGAGGAATACCGTCTTGATGTCGCCGAATTTAAATTAGATCATCCCGAGAGAGCCTCCGCAAGCGAATTGAAACAGGCGTTGTCGTTCTATCAAGGGGAGTTATTACCCGGTTTCTACAATGATTGGGCTACCCTGGAACGTCGTCGACTAGAAGCCTTGTTTGAGCAACAAATGCAGTTGTTAAGTCAGCTTCTAATTGCTAAAGAAAGTTGGCGCGAAGTTGTCGAATGGGGTGAGAGGTGGATAGGCCTGAGCCAATCATCTGAAACTGCCTACCGGCGCATCATGATAGCTTACAGTCAA
Organism: Anaerolineae bacterium; assembly: GCA_036985655.1. GTDB lineage: Bacteria > Chloroflexota > Anaerolineae > Promineifilales > Promineifilaceae > UBA11865. The sequence goes on from BTQB01000047.1 coordinate 3,120, forward strand.
CTAGGTGAAATATCCCAGGCGGTAAGTACATACCATCGTTGTGTTTCGACTATAGATGAACAGTTGGACGTCGAGCCCTCACCCAGGACCAAAGGGATTTTTGACCAGATCTCAAGGGGTGAAAAAGTCGATCCTGCTATTTCGGAAAATCTTATCCCCAGAATTAGAAAAGAAGCGAATCAGAAAGTGCCTGACCAGGCGTTCACGAGAATCAAATACCCTCCCAAGAAAGAGGAGGCGCCGTTTGTTGGTCGGCAAAAGGAGCTTGAGTTTCTGGGGCAGAAGCTCAAGTTAGCCTTAGATGGTGAAGGTCAAATTGTCTCGCTCTCCGGGGATGCCGGTCGAGGGAAAACTTCTTTGATGCGTAAATTTTGCCAGCAGGCGCAGCTGCATCACAGCGATTTTGTTGTCGCCTATGGTAGTGGTGAAGCCCAAACAGGAGGCGGCGATCCCCATCTGCCGTTCCGCGATATTATGAAGCTGTTTACCGGGGATGTTGAATCGGTGTGGGCCGAGGGAAAGATCTCAGCCCTCAGTGCTGAAAGGCTCTGGGAGCTGGTTCCCGATTCGGTAGAAGCTCTATTAGACCACGGACCAGATCTGATTGACACCTTTGTGGCTGGCGATGCACTTCTAACTCGCGGAAAGGTCTTTGATCAAGAAAGCGCGACCTGGTTGGCACGCCTGGATTCTTATTTAGCAAAGACTCAAGGACGGCCGATCCCACTCAATGTGGAGCACAGCAATATCCAAGCCGATTTATTTGAACAGTACACGAGAGTGGTGAAGCGCCTGTCAGACAGAAAGCCCCTGGTTCTCGTGCTAGATGATTTTCATTGGGCTGACACAGGGTCTCTTGGCCTGTTATTTCACCTGGCGCGACGGATAAGAGGCAGCCGGATATTGTTGGTTGTTATATATCGAGCTGATGAAGTCAGCCAGGGCCGTAATGGAGAGCAACATCCACTAGAACCAATTTTAACAGAGCTGAAGAGGAAATTCGGAAGGATTGAGATCAACCTTGACCAGGTTGACGAAGATCGTGGAAGAGCATTGGTGGATGCTATAGTGGACATAGAACCCAACAGCCTCGATGATAATTTCCGGAGAGCGCTCAATGATCATACCGGGGGTCACCCGCTCTTTACACTTGAACTGATGAAACACTTTAAGGAACAAGGCGATCTTATAAAAGATGATATGGATCGTTGGTCAGAGAGCAAGGAGATTAACTGGCACTATTTACCATCTAAGGTAGAGGCAGTTATCGAAAGCCGAATCAATCGTCTGCCGGCGGATCTAAGGGCAATACTTAATGCTGCGTGCATTGAGGGTGAGGAATTCTCGGCCGAGGTTATTGTCTCGATTACGGGCGAATCACTTCCAAAAGTGATTGGATCTCTAAGTCACGGTCTGAACCAGCAGCACGTATTAGTTAAGGCAAGTCGGGTACAACAGATCGGGCAAAATCGCTTTTCGCGCTACCGCTTTCGCCACCATCTATTTCAAAAATACCTCTACGATAACCTGGATAATGTCGAGCGTGCTTTCCTGCATGAACAGGTTGGCCTAAACCTGGAGAAGCTATACGGCCGCCAAAAAAATCACATAACAACCCGCCTGGCCTGGCATTTTGAAAACGCAGGCGACCCTGCAAAAGCCGTTGAGTATCTCTTCCAGGCGGGAGAACAGGCAAAAGCTCTTTCTGCGAATCGCCAGGCCATCAATCATTTTCGCAAGGCAATTAAGTTACTTGAGCAAATAGACGATCAATCTAAGCGCAGACGGACGGAATTAAGGCTCCAGATCGCCCTGGGTGCACCCATAGTAGCGGTAAGCGGTTGGTCATCTCCAGAAGCCGAAAGTGCTTACGGGCGAGCTAAAGAGCTATGTGAACGAACAGGTGTATATGAGCAGCTTGCGCCCGCTTTGTGGGGATTATGGAGTTACTATCTTGTTCGAGTCAAGCTTTCAGAAGCAAAGAAGCAGGCTGATCATCTTTACGCTTTAGCCAAGGAAAAAGAAGAGCCTTCGTTGTGGCTTGTGGCCAATTGGACCCTTGGAATAACCTTAGCCCATTTGGGAGAATTAAAGCTAGCCCGTCATCATCTGGAGCAGGCGCTGCTGTACTACAATCAGAAGCAACATGAATCACTCACGTATCTGTACGGACAAAACCCAGGGGTTACATGTTCCGTGTATCTGGCCGTGGTGTTATGGTACATGGGATTCCCAGATCGCTCACTGGAATTCAGCAGCCAAGCCCTTAAAATGGCCGAGGCTGGGTCCCATCTATTCAGCCAGGCATTTGCTTTCGGAATGGTTGCCCTACTCCAGGCAGATCGTCGAGAGCCTGAGGCAGCACTTAAATATGCCAATTTAGCGATCAAGATAGCCAGCGATGGACAGTTTTCGTTTATGTTCGGCTTCGGTTTACTTGTACGCAGTTGGGCAACGGTCCAGCTGGGCAAGTCCAAATCGGCCAGTAAACTCATTCTTCGAGGTCTCTCAGCCATGAATGATACGGGAGCCAAGCTTGGACGGCCGCTATTCTTAGTTTTATTGGCCGAGGCCCTTGATATCGAGGGGAAAAGCAAGGAGGGATTAAAGGCTGTTCAGGAAGCCCTGGAAATCACATCCTTAGAAGGAGAGCGACTAAATGAAGCTGAGCTGTACAAACTAAAGGGTCGATTTCTGGAAAAACAGAATGCAGATATCTCAGAAATTGTCGCATGTTATGGAAAAGCGGCCGATATAGCTTGCCAACAAGGGGCAAAGCTTCTCGAACTTCGAGCCCAGCTGGCAATGGCTAGATTAGAGTTAAAGAGTGACGAGGCAGCAGAGAACCGAAATCAATTAGCCCGGCTCTATGAGCACTTTTCAGATGGATTTAACACGGTCGACTTGGTGGAGGTCAGAAATTTTCTTGATGCTGGCTAACTCTCTACATTGAGTGATTTGGCCTTATCTCCTCGAGCTGGGTGAAGGTGATTTTTTAACCCTGGTCTCATTCCGAAGTAACTATATGCAATCGGGAAACCATCTCGTCAATAGGTGGGATCAGGTTATCAGGAGGGCAATATGCCTAAATCTCGAGCTTTGGCCACTGCCTCAACCCGGTTGCGAACGCCAAGCTTGCTGTATATCTGGTTTGTGTGAGATTCGACCGCGCCCAAGGCGATGATTAGCCGTTCAGCAATTTCAGGATTGGCCAAACCTTTTGACATTAAACCCAACACTTCAAGTTCACGGTCAGTAAGGGATTCAAATATATGTTGGTCATTTAATTTAATGACCGGTTCAGCTGCACTCGCCTGCTCTTGAGCCTTATTGAAATCAGCCAGGCTGTTTTTTGCGGCCGCTAAAAGTTGGTCAAGATTTGATTCCTTTCCTTGCTTGGTAACTGCCTTAAATAATTCAGGCGCGAATCGATCTCTATTTGAATCCAACAACTGCTGGGCCTTTTCTTTAGATTCATGACCTGCACTGGGTTGATAAGAAACGCCAGCCAGTAAAAGGATTCCCTGCTCCGGGATATTTCCAGTTAGCAATAATTCGCCGCATTCTACCAGGAGCTCCAAGGTTAGGGGCATAAATCCCATCTCAGAACTAACATTAAGCGCTTCGGCGAGGTAGTTTCCGGCTGATTTTAAATTGTTCTGCAACCTATCTGTTCGGGCCAGACCGCTCAGAGAACGTGCTAATCCTCGCCGATCACCTATGTCAAGGTAGAGCCAGCGGCTTTGTTCAAATAACTGTTTCGCCTGCTGATAATCTTCTTCGAGCAAAGCAATTTGAGCCAGATGATTAAGGGCTGAGGCCATTCCTTCCGGGTGGTCAAAATCTTGCCGGATCTTATAGGTCGTTCGAAAATTATTTTTAGCGCTCTCATATTCACCCATGACCTGATCAATGCGCCCAAGATCATCTAATATGTAAGCCATAAACCACCTGCTTCCGAGTTCAAGGGCTATCGCTTTGGCTTTCAGGGCAAAGTCCCGGGCTTCCTGGTAACATCCCTGATAAAAGGCAGCATTACTTAAGACATAAAAGGCGAACTGAAGCTTTAGTGGTTCACCTAGAGATTCTGCCCTTTCGAGCGCCTTTTCACCAAGTTTTTCTGCCTGCTCGTAGTTACCCAGAGCATTAGCTACAACTCCGAGGGCGCTTAGGGGATCAGTTGCTAGCCCAGGTGTAGGAGATAAATCATGTTTCACCAACGATTCCTGACTCTTTTCTGCATAATCTCTTGCCAGCTCTAACTTTCCCCTACGAATGGCGTGCCACGACTGGATAAGATAGATTTGAGATAAAACGGCCGCTTTCTGTGAAGAATCAGAAACAGCTTCAAGGGGTTCAATTACCCTGTTGAACAATGAATCCCCTTCGATATATCGTCCTTTGATATCCTCCATATCATACAGACCCTTGCTAATTTTTTGAATCTCTTCAAGCCGCAGCTGGGCAGCCGCCCAATCCCAGGCTGTTTTTACATTTTCAATATCTTCCTCAAGCTGGGCCATTGCCTCTAAGTGCCTGTCGCGAAACATATCATTTTGAAACTGTCCGACGAAATTAGCATAATAATTACAGTGTAAATTGCGAGCGGCCTGGTACTCTTCAGGTGAAAGCTTAAGTTGCCTTTCAACGTGCTGTCGGAGTAATTCATGAATTGAGAATCGCCCTTCAGACGACCAGCGGAGCAATGATTTGTCAACCAGTTCCATGATAGTTTGAGATAATGCTCCTGTTATTGCCTCGGCCGCTTCTAATTGAAAACCTCCACTAAAGACGGATAAAGCGGCGAAAACCTCCCGCTGCCGGCTGCTGAGATAGCTCCAGGATTGCTCAAATATCGCGACCATACTCTGGTGTCCTTCGGGAAGATTGCGCAAACTGGTTGATAGGATGCTAATATTGCGATGGATTTCATATACGATCTCCTCTGCTGCCATGGCTTTCATCCATGGAGCCGCAAGTTCAATGGCCAGAGGAAGGCCTTCAACCAGTTGACAAATCTTGATTACACCCTCTTTCTGATCTTCAAGTGCAAAATCAGGCTGTACTTTCTGGGTTATGGTGACGAAGAGCCGGACAGCATCATAATCACCATAATCTGCGGCATCGAGTCGGTGTGGATAGGCCATTCCGTTAACAGAAAACTGCCACTCCTCTTGTAGTGAGAGAGCTTCCCTCGAAGTCGCGATTATTTTTATCCCAGGTGCACCCCCTATTATTTGGCTGACAAAATTAGCGCCATCCAACACCTGCTCAAAATTATCAAGTATCAGCAACAGCGAACGAGATCTCAGGTATTGGATGATGTTTTCTTCAATTGACCGCCGTGCTGTTTCCCGTACCCCAAGAACATTGGCGATGCTGGAGGGCACTAATTGGGGCTCAGTAATTGCCGCCAGGTCGATGAAGAGAGCGCCATCATGAAAGGCAGCCACAAATTCGGCCGCTGCTTGAACCGCTAATCGAGTTTTTCCCGCCCCCCCTGGGCCGACAAGAGTAATAAGTCGAACATTGGCATTCTCCAGGAGCCGGCCTAGAGCTTTAATTTCCTTTTTGCGGCCAATAAAGGGAGTTGGGTGACTGGGAAGATTCACAGACCTTGGATCCAGTCCTCGAAGGACAGGAAAATAGCCCGGTAGGTCTGGAACGCTTAGTTGGTAAATGTGCTCGGGTCGTAAAAGGTCCTTTAAGCGATGATAACCAAGATCAACTAGAGTGATATCACCAGGAAGCTCTTCGCGGATGAGTTCCCGGGTCGATTGGGAGAGTAGAATCTGATCGCCGTGCCCTGCTGAGAGCAGCCTTGCAGCACGATTAACAGTTCCACCGTAATAGTCGCCGCCTCGTAGGTCAGCTGTTCCTGAATGTAAGGCCATTCGAACTTTCAATCGACCGGTCTTTGGATTCCAGGTTTCAACGAGCAACTCCCGCTGACCGGAAAGAGCAGCCTTGACTGCATCAACAGGCGATGAAAACACAGCATGCAGCCCATCCCCTGTTGACTTGATGACAATGCCATTTTGTTGGCTGATGGAACCCCTTAAGATCTCCTCAAGCCGGGTTAAAGCCCCCAGCATCACATCAGGAAACAGGTCCCAGAGTCGAGTACTCCCTTCAATGTCTGTGAATAAAAAGGTAACAGTTCCCTTAGGTAAATCCATGAGCTTCCAACTCGGCTTCGAACGATTCGATCTCGCCGTATTTATTATTGAAATGCCTCACCAATTCGTACAAAGGCTCGACAATATTACCGCATTGTACAACAGGTTGGCAGGATAATATATTCTTGCTTGGAGAGCAGCCTGTGGCAAAATCTAATTATGCCGTCCGAGCCCAGGATCAAAATCCGGCAGCGTCTGCCGATCATTGGCCTTCTCCTTTTTCTGGCTTTGTCGCTTGTGCTTCCAAGCCGGATATGGATGACGCTGCTTATAGGACTGGGAGGTGTATTTATTATTTCCTTTATATGGGCTCGTCAGCTATCCAAGGGGCTAAGGGGATCACGCCACCTCCGTTTTGGGTGGGTGGCTGTGGGTGACAGGCTCAGCGAGGAGTTTGAAATCCGAAATGAGTGCTCATTGCCCGCCTTATGGGTGGAGGTTATCGATCATTCTAATGTCCCCGGCTATGATGTCGCAGTCGTACGCAGTGTTCGCGAACATGGAACCGAACATTGGCGTCAATTTGCTATTTGTCATCAAAGAGGTCAGTATCGATTGGGACCCTGGGAATTGAGGAGTGCTGATCCTTTCGGAATATTCCGGGTGTCAGTTCCCTGTGAACAACATAATGATATTGTCATCCACCCTCCCGTTCATACCCAAATTCCAATTCCCCTCCCAGCAGGTGCGAGCAGCGGTCGTGTTCGGGCTAGAGCACGGAGCTGGCAGGCCACCATTAATGCTGCAACCGTTCGTGAATATCAATTGAGCGATCCGTTGCCGTGGATTCATTGGCCCACAACCGCCCGGCGAGAGGAGCTTTATAGTCGCCAATTTGATCTGGATGCGGCTGGTGATATCTGGCTGCTTTTGGATCTGCGGGCAGATGTTCAGCTGGGCGAGGGCTTGGATGGAACTGAGGAGCATGCTGTTCTTCTGGCGGCGGCGTTGGCAGCCCAAGGCATAGACCAAAATCGGCCAGTAGGATTAGCGTCGTATGGCCAGGAACCTCGAGTGGCTCCACCCGGCCGGGGACAGGGGCAGCAGTGGAACTTATTACATTCACTGGCCCTGGTGAGGGCTGATGGCGAGACAGATCTGTCATTGGCCTTAGAAGATATTAGCCAACTAATAAAACAGGGAAGCGCTCTGGTGATTATCACCCCAGCCCAAGATGCAGGTTGGCTGCCTAATTTGTTAAAACTGGCTCAACGAGGAATTCTTTGTCACGTTTCCCTCCTTGATAGGGAGACTTTTAAAGATAAACGAGAGCCAGGCGCTGGAACCAGCCGTGCTCTCCACGAAGCAATCCGGCTTCTAGGTGTAGATTGCAACCTTATTAGAAGAGGTGATGTAGGACAGCCAGTCGAACTTCAAAAGCGACAGGGTTTTTGGGAGTTTAAGGTCACGGGCACAGGCAAGGTTGTGGCTGTACAGAGCCCCTTCGACCGGAGTTAGGCTCCAGTGTAACTGGAGTTAGGCTCCGGTGTGTCTGGAGAAAAGCAAGTGATTGGAATATCAGCTGCAAATGTATGGCGTCGATGGCGACCTAGCGAGGGTTGGCTACCGTTTGGGCTATTGTTGGCGACTGTTATGTTGCTTGTTACGGCGGTAAACGAAGTGCAGTGGGTGCCTGAAGGAAAAATTGTCGGTCCGTCGGCAGCCCTTGGCCTTCTGTTGGCCACATATCTGGCTAAGCGAAGCGCCGATTGGCGGTTGGCCTGGGCACTGCTCCTATGTTATGGGATCTTATTTAACATCATTTGGCTGGGCAGGTTGATACCGTCCGGAACAACAACCATAGAGCGCGAGGTGGTAGGTGGCGAGATCATTCGCCAGAATTGGGCCCTATTCATAGACCGGATTGAGGGTTGGCTTTTATCCGTTTCGAGCGGCGGAAGGAGTGATGAAACAGTCGTTTTCGCACTGGGTTTGGGGTTGGTAGCTTGGCTGGTGGCCGCATATGCTGCCTGGAGCGTTTTTCGTCAGCGCCTGCCGCTGCTGGGCTTAATGACCCTGGCTTTCGCTCTGGGGTTCAATGCTTTCTTTGGCAATGCATCTCTATGGCCCCTGCCCCTATTTGTTGGCCTGGCCGTCATGCTGCTGGTCACAATCCAATTCAATGATTTAGAGCTTAGCTGGATCAAACGAAATGTGGATTATCCTGATGATGTTCGCCTTGATTTTTTCTTTATCGGCGCCGGTATTGCCTTGGGTCTTTTAACGTTTTCGTTTATTGTCCCCTCCGCTAACGTAAATGCAGTGTCGCGGCTTTTTCTAGAGCAGCCAATCGTGAGTGAGGTTGAGGATACCCTGGAGCGACTATTTGCCGGGGTTAATCAGCCCCGAAGAGCATCCGTGAGCGGTGGGGTTCCTGGACCTGGGACCGGCGGTGGACTGCCGACATCCTTTCTTATTGGTAATCCGCCGGAACTTTATGAGACAGTGGTCATGACGGCCGTAGTTTCCCCTTCCCCTCAAGGGACGGTTCATTGGCGAGGCGCTTCCTATGACACTTATACGGGCCAGGGATGGTCTATTTCATCAGAGAGGGAGGAAGGTATCCCAGCTGAAACCTCGATTCCATTAACTGAAATAGAGAAGAAGCTGGAGATCAGCCAAACTGTTCATTGGGTTCAGGATGATAGTACCCAGCGATATACATTAGGGCTGCCCATGCGATTTAACCAGGAGATAGTAGCCCGCTGGCGAGGGGTCGACGATCTCAGCCGGGTGTCTGGCAGTGGCAATGAATATCGAGCCATCTCGCAGACTTCCGAAGCCACGGTCGATGAACTGCGAAATAGTCCGATGGATGGTGTCCCGGCCGATTTGATGGCCCGATACACACAACTGCCGGACAGCGTGCCGGAGCGGGTTCACCAATTGGCTCTGGAGGTGGCTGGCGACAGAGTTCTTTGGCCAACCCCTTATGATCAAGCGAAGGCGATAGAACGGTTCCTGCGCCAATATCCCTATACTTTAGAGGTGGAACTGCCAGGATCCGAGGAAGATGTGGTTGATTATTTCCTATTCG
>BTQB01000048.1:0-12188 GCA_036985655.1 Anaerolineae bacterium
TCATTGACCTACTGGTACCCACTTGAACCGCCCCTACAAGTTCGCCTGGAATATGACCAGGAAAAGCACGAGGAAAATTGGGCAATTCTCATGGATGTGGCTGCAGGTATTGATTGGTTAATGAGCCAGGATGCACCCTGGCCAAAGAGCGCCAACCTGGACAGCTGCAGGCGCTGTCCATATCAGATCTTGTGTGGGAGACAGGTGGGTTCAACAGATCTTGCTGATTGGGAACAAATTGAAGAAGGGGTAAACAGCGAGCCTGATTGGCCTTAATTTCGTCTTCTGTAGAATGAGCGGAGAGGAGTGACTTTCAGGACCCGGTGATCCTCAAGGCGTCCTCAGCTCAATCGATGGGGTACTGTTTATTTGACAAGTCAGTCAAAAAACATCAACGGTGTTCATCAGGACCCCGGCCGCTGCGAGATTACGACCTAACCCTGTTTACTTTGGCTTCCCGAGTTCGGCTTGGACAACTGCCTTGAAAGCGCGTCATTTACCATTTTAGGATTGGCTTTTCCTTTGGCTGCCCGCATGACTTGTCCAAAAAACCAACCCCGGATCTGCTCCTTTCCACTGAGGAACAGCGCTAACTGTTCAGGGTTTTCCCTCAAGACGTCTGCAACGATTTCACCAATTTGGGTTTCATCTGATATTTGGGCCAATTTCTTATCAGCAACAATGTCATTGGCTTCCTTCCCGGTGTTGAACATCTCAGCCAGGATATCTTTAGCTGTATTACGATTTACAAGGCCATCATCGACTATTCTAATCAAATCCACCAGGGCGGCGGGCGTGATTTTTATCTCCTCAATAGAAGCCTTGTTTTCATTCATCAAGTTGAAGAGATCGTTGACCATCCACTTGGCGACCGACTTAGGCTTGCCGCCAGCGGCAACGGCCGACTCGAAGAATTCGGCGATCGGCCGCTCTTCGGTCAAGACATTGGATTCATAGGCATTGAGACTCAACTCCTCCTGGTAGCGGCTAACTTTATCATCGGGAAGTTCAGGTAAGGAGCGCCTGATATCCGCTATCCAGTCGCTCGATATTTCCAGCGGCGGCAGGTCAGGCTCTGGGAAATACCGGTAATCGTGGGCCTCCTCTTTTCCCCTTTGGCTAAAAGTTTTTCCCTGGTTCTCGCTCCAACCCAAGGTGTCTTGAAAAATCACACCGCCAGCTTGTAAGATCGATTCCTGGCGTACTATCTCATAATCCAAGGCATCGGAAAGAATCCGGAAGCTGTTCAGGTTTTTAATTTCAGTTCGGGTGCCAAGAGAGTGGCTGCCAGTCTGACGAAGGCTGATGTTGGCCTCAAAGCGGATCACGCCCTTCTCCATGTCGCCGGTGTTAACCTGTAAATATTTCAGGATCTGCCGGATTTTAACAGCATATAATCTAGCCTCCTTCACTGAGCGCAAATCCGGTTCGGAAACTATTTCCAATAAAGGGACACCGGAGCGATTGAAGTCAACCAAGGAGCAGCCATCTTCTTCTACGTGGGTGAGCTTTCCTGTGTCCTCTTCCATGTGGACCCTGCGGATGTTGATGCGTTTTAAGTTCCCATGGCCGATATCTAAATCCAACCAGCCATTCGTGGCCAATGGTAATTCATATTGGCTGATTTGATATGCCTTGGGCAGGTCTGGATAGAAATAATTCTTTCGGGCAAAAACGTTGTGGTGTTGGATGGTGCAGTTCAGAGCCAGAGCAACTCGGATGGCAAACTCAAGAGCGCGCTTGTTGATAACCGGCAGCATACCGGGCATACCGAGACAAACAGGGCATACGGCCGAATTGGGCGCTGCTTCGACGCTGTCGACGACACGACAGCCGCAAAACATTTTGGAATTGGTTGACAGCTCTGCGTGTATTTCCAGTCCGATTACCGGTTCGTAAATGGTCATAACTCTAATTGAAACCCATCTATAGTTTAGCCTACTGCTTGATAGCTGGCTGGTAAGGTTCGATCATCTTGGCGACCTGGCCCGACCAACTGAAGTCAGCCAGGGCATAAAGATTGGCATATTGTCCTTTTGCTGTTTCTGAGCCTGCCTTGATTACACTCAAAATAGCTTCGGCCATCACCCGGCGGGAAATTGCGATTAATCCTCCAGCATTCCTTGCCGCTGACGAGGCCAGTTCCCGGCAGCATGGTCCCTTCTTTAAGCCCATCAGATCTGTGCATTTAACAGTAATAACAGTCGGTAAGCCCAACTCTGTGGTCACGTGGGGCGCTGCCCAGACATGATGGGCGTAGACAACCTTGCTTACATACTCATAGAACAATCTTCTCGGAGTCGAAATAACGGTTCCGAATAATCTACTTTGATTGGGAAATCTTAGCGGCAGTAGATTTACCCATAGCGACGCATAAAAGTTTCGATCCTACCTAGCGCCTCCTCAATTTTTTCGTAGGCAGTTGCATAGGAGGCGCGAATAAAACCTGAGCCACTGCTGCCGAAGGCATCACCAGGTACAACGGCTACCTCCTGCTCTTCTAACAAACGCATGGCGAAATCATCGCTGTTCATGCCACTGGCCCTTATAGATGGGAAAGCATAGAAGGCGCCCCGGGGTTCGAAACAACTTAAGCCCAAGGTGTTGAACCCGTCGACAATGAGCCGCCGCCGCCGGTCATATTCTGCTCTCATCTGTTGGACGTGTTCCTCACCATGAAGAAGGGCAGCTAATCCAGCCGCTTGGGCTGTAGTCGGCGCAGACATAATTGTGTATTGGTGGACTTTACGCATGGCCCCCAACAATTCAGGATTAGCACAGGCATATCCTATTCGCCAGCCTGTCATGGCATAATCTTTACTAAAGCCGCCTAACAAGATTGTTCTGTCCCGCATGCCTGGCAGGGTGGGAACAGAAGTATGGTCAACGCCGTAGACAAGCCGGTCATATATCTCGTCGGAAAGAATCAGTAAATCATGATAAACCGCTGCCTCAGCAATTTCCGACATGATCTTTCGGCTCATCACCGCTCCAGTTGGGTTGTTCGGGTAACCGAGCAGTATTGCCTTTGTATGGGGCGTTATTGCCTTGAGAATCGTCTCGGCCGTTACCTGGAAATCATCTTCAACCCGGGTAGCGACCATCACCGGCTTACCACCGGCAAAGGTTATCTCGGGCGCGTAGGAGACGAAGCAAGGTTCGGGGATGATAACCTCATCACCAGGATCAATGACGGCCGTTACCGCCAGATATAACGCCTCACTTACACCTACCGTGATTACTATCTCATCGGCCGGATCATAGTACAAGTTGTACAACCTGGATAAGTGATTGGATAGGGCTTCGCGCAACTCGATGGTGCCGCTGTTTGAAGTATATTTCGTTTCACCCCGCTTAAGTGAAGCGATGCCCTCGTTTAATACCGGCTCGGGGGTGATGAAATCCGGCTCGCCAATTCCCAGGGAAATCACATTCTCCATTGTGGCGGCGATGTCGAAAAACTTTCGTATTCCTGATGGCGGCGCCTTGGCTACGCGCCTGGAAATATATTTCTGCATTTTAGCTCCTCATAAAATAGGACACGGATTTACACAGATTTCACGGATTAGAATTGGGATGATTCTGCGAATATCGTCATTTTCATACATTGTCGGTGAGCGCTAGCTCATGTGGACTCCTTCGAAAATAGGACACGGATTGACACAGATTTCACGGATTAGAATAGGTATGAATCTGCGAATATCGTTATTTTCATCCATGGTGGTGCGCCGCGGCGCATGTGAACTCCTTCGAAAATAGGACACGGATTAACATTGGCATGATTCTACCAATACCGTCCTTTTCATCCATGGTGGTGCGCCGTGGCGCGTGTAGTCTCCTCTGAAAATAGGACACAGATTAACACAGATTTCACGGATAAGAATTGACATGATTCTGTGAATATCGTCATTTTCATCAATGGTGCGCTGCGGCGCATGAGAAATCCTCTGCAAATTGAACTGGTGTTGGGGCAGGCAACCGGGTAGATAGTTGATGTCGCGAGACGAAGGGTGTTCCCGATTGCCTTGCCCTTACAACTGTTAGATCGATTTGCAAACTAACAGTTTGCGGTACGGATTTTCGTTCAACGTTGGCGAGCTGTAGCTTATGTTGAATCCTTTGAAACCTAATTATTGCAGGTCTGAACTGCAGTTAGAATAATGATTTAGCCTATCCTGATGTTAGAGTTGTCGCCGATGAACAAGGCTTTAGGTTGGCCAATGACCCTGGCATTTTCTCCTATTAAAGCTTTATCTAGCACACAATCTTGAACAACAGCGCCTGGGTCAATGATGCTGTTCCTCACAACAGCGTTGAAAATCCTGGTATTGGCATCAATTGAAGCATATGGCCCGATGACGGCTGACTCAATATCGGCCGAAGGATGCAGATAAACCGGTGGAATAACTGTAAAACCGTCGTTAAAACCACGCTCCAAAGCATCCCTTGTACCATAACCAACGGAAAGTAAACGGGCATTGGTGGTAAGAAGAGATTCTGGGGTTCCAGCATCAGCCCACTGGTTCAACTCCTTCGTTCTTATCTTCACACCATGATCCAGAAGATCCGTATAAGCATCGGCCATAAAATACTCGCCAAGAGTTTGTCGTTGTTCGTTGATGATATTGTCAATGGCATTGTAAAGCTGCGTACCATTACGAAACCAGGTGACGCCAGCCACAGCTAATTTGTTTTCTTTGCTTGTGGGTTTTTCAATGAATTGAGTTACAAAGCCTGACTCATTTAACACAGCGACTCCAAACCGGCGGGGATCTTCAACTTTTTGCACCAGCAAGACGACATCGGCCTCGGGATGTTCAAAATTGGCATAGTCAGCGTCAATGATCCCATCGCCAAAGGCAACAACGAGCTCTTTATCATCGATATAATCTTTGCACAACCAGACTGCATGTGCCTGCCCCAGCGCTTCTTCCTGAACAACAAAGTGGCTGTCCAATTGGGGGTAGTTTTCTCGAATCCAGCTCTCGATTTGATCGCCTTTGTAGCCGACAACAAAGATCACTTCTTCGGTAAGAATTTCAGATAATAGTTCAATTAGATGGCCAACGATGGTGTTGCCTGCCACCTTTAGCAAGGGTTTGGGGCGACTCCAGGTATGCGGCCGCATCCGCTTGCCGTAACCTGCCAGCAGAATGATAACTTTCATATGCCTACCTCCGATTTCATAGTTTCATAGCTCAGGCGACTAATTTGCGACCAGGGAGGGCCTCGCTCTGTGCCAGCCTGTCGCCTGTTCATAAGCATAAGCTGCGTTAAGGATAGTTGACTCTTGAAGCGTGTTGCCGATTAGCTGCAGACCTATAGGCAGCCCCTGGTCGTCGAACCCACAGGGAACGGATAGACCGCAGCATGCACTCAAGTTGACTGAAAGGGTGAATATATCAGCCAGGTACATGCTAAGTGGATCATCTACTCGTTCACCAACCTTAAATGCTGTTGTTGGACTGGTAGGTGTGGCGATGATATCAACCTTTTCAAAAGCCCTCAAAAAATCATTTTGAATCAGTGTTCTAACCTTTAGAGCCCGCCCGTAGTAAGCATCATAATAACCGGCGCTTAACGCATAGGTGCCCAACATGATTCGCCTCTTTGCCTCAGGACCAAAAAGAGCTCGAGTTTTCTTATAACTCTCAAGGAGATCGCCGCCCTCTATTCGGGGTCCATATCTTATGCCATCATATCGAGCCAAATTGGCGCTGGCCTCAGCTGGGGCGATAAGGTAGTAAACCGGTAATGCGTATTCCGTATGGGGAAGAGAAATCTCGATGATGTCAGCCCCCAATGTCCCTAAACGCCCGACAGCCCCTTCCACTGCGGCCCTCACATCAGCTTCAATGCCCTCGATGTAATATTCCTTTGGAATGCCAATTCGTAAATTAGAGATGTCGCCGGTCAGTTCCGCTTCATAATCGGGTACCGGGACATCCAATGAAGTGCTATCTCTCTTATCATAACCGGCAACGGCTTGAAAAAGAGCTGCACAGTCCGCAACATCTCTTCCAAATGGTCCTACCTGGTCCAAGGAAGAAGCGAAGGCGACCACTCCCCAGCGCGACACTCGCCCATATGTTGGGCGTAAACCGACTAAACCACAGAAAGAGGCTGGTTGGCGGACGCTGCCGCCTGTGTCTGTGCCAAGAGCTGCATAGGCTAATCCAGCTGAGACGGCCGCGGCGCTTCCCCCACTGCTTCCCCCAGGAACACGACTTAAATCCCAAGGGTTTCTTGTGGTAAAGAAAGCTGAATTTTCCGTTGATGAACCCATGGCGAATTCATCGGTATTGGTCTTGCCGATGATAATTGCCCCAGCTTCCTTCAGCTTGTTTACAACAAATGCATCATAAGGTGGGATGAACCCATCCAAAATTCGGCTGCCGGCCGTGGTTTCAATGCCTCTTGTGGAAATGATGTCTTTCACCGCGATGGGAATTCCCAGAAGAGATCCAGGTTCTTCACGATCTAGCTGTCCATCAGCGGCCGCTGATTCCTCTAGAGCCATCTCATCATTTATCGTTAGATAGCTCTTTATATCGTTGTCTAAAGCAGTGATTCGACTTAACAACGCTTCCGTAACCCGAACGCTGGTGGTTTCACCGTTTCGCAGCGCTTGTCGAAGCTCTGTTAAGGTTAAAGATGAAATATCCATGGCAGGAAAATAAATCAAATCAAAAAGCAGGGCAAATGGCCCTGCTGGATTTTCTTCGGCGAGAACGGGCTAGGCTACCTCGTCCAGGACAGCCTGAATCTTAAATTGATTTTCGGTGTGAAAGGCTGCGTTGAACAACACATCCTCAACTGGTAAAGATGGTTCGGCGACATCTTCACGCAATACATTCTTTAAGGTCAAAGCAGATGAAGTTGGAGGGACGTCAGTTAGATCCAACTGCTCTAATCGTTCTGCATAGGCCAGGATGGCTGATAATTGTTCCCGGTAAAGGGTGATCTCATCTTCATCCAACTCCAGGCGCGCTAAGGAAGCTATTTTTTGAACATCGTCCCGGGAAAGCGTCATCTTCAGCTCCAAACAGGCCTAAAAGATTGATGGAATATGGCAGATTAACAGCAATTGGAATAGATGATTTCGGGGGGATTATAACAATCACCCAATGGGGCGCAACGAGCTAGCCGATGGGCACTTCGTCAGCTTCCTCCTCCTCCAACCCCTGTAAAAATTCCTCTTCCGACCATAAATTATCTGGACCGGTGAGCCGATCGATAAAGAGGATTCCATCCAGATGATCGATTTCATGTTGGATGATCCTGGCGGTCCATCCCTTTAAGCGCAATCGGATCTTTTTACCATGCCTATCAAGCGCCCGGACGCGGACAGCTTCCGACCGGGCGACTTCGCCAAGCCAGCCAGGAATCGATAAACATCCTTCGACGCCTTCAATTGTGGATCGGGAACGCCAGACAATTTCTGGATTGACGACCACAATCAGTTCGCGGCTGTTCTCAATTTCGTTACCTTCATCATCTCGTTCGGGCAGCGTCTCAATAATAGCAAGCCGCAGACGATGGTTTACCTGGGGGCCTGCCAGGCCAACACCATTGGCTTCGCGCATCGTTTCAATCATATCATCGATAAGCCTGCCCAGATCGTCATCGAACCGGGCCACTGGACGGGCTTTTTGGCGCAGGATAGGGTTATTCAAAGTTTCAATTTTTAGGAGAGTCATCCGCAATTGATAGCAATCATATAGAATAGTAAAGGTTTTGGTTGTGGTCTTGACGGGGAAGACAGCTGTCTTGGATGCCAAGGCAAATATTGTGTTTAGACTACTAGGCTCAATTGTAAAGCATGAGGGGCAAGGGACCAAAAGTTTTAATCAAGATCCTCTGTCACAGTTCGCTGGGGAATACGGTTTTGTTCAAGGGCTTGTTGGTAAACATCCAGCAGGACCGCATATTCCTTTCGCCTTTTTTCACCCTGGCGAATCTGCTGGCCTTGTTTGAAAGCTTCTCTTCTCTGGAATATATCACTTTGCACCCTATTCGGGTTAACAACTTTCTCGAAGGTGATATCGGCCGATGCCCCGGCCGTCTCGATTTGAACGTAACCGTAATTAAACAATGTGGCCAGGAAACCCGGCTTCCTGGCGTTCACATTTTGAATGTTGCCTAGTTCGGCCTGCTTACGGCTTTCTCCAAAACCGAACGGCTTGCGGTCAATATCAATCACGTAGCGATCAGTGACCTGGAATGTATCATTGCGCCAATCCTCAAATCGCCAAATGAGCCAAAGCAGATCGATCAGAAGCAAACCGTAAAGGATTAATTTCAGCGTCGCCGAGGAAATTGCATTTATGGCCACTATCAACACAAAGGCAAAAAATACCGGCAGCCAGACCCGCTTAAACATCGTAAAGATATGTTTACGGTAGGTAATCACCTCTCCATCCTCGACCCGGGAACCGACGCCGCGGAAAATACCGGAATAAATTCGGCCTAAGAGCTCGAGAGGGGTCTCGTAATCCTCATAATAGTCGTCATAGTCGTCTTCGTCTTCCATCCCACCGACTTTCGTATAAGCTGGTCGGGCATTAAAGTGCTCCTCAATTGAAGCTCGCATCAAGGTCTGGGCTCGTCCTTCGTCCACACTCTTCACCTGCTCCCGCAAACGGTTGACAATCTGCTTTACTTCATCGGGGTCGTCAATAAAATCGAAAATTATGCTGGCGGTGTGGGCTGATGTTGTCACCCGGACTGTGCCTGTATTTAGCATGGTGGCCAAGAAGGATGGTTTCTCAACTTCTACACTTTGAATCTGATCAACAGGCGTTTTTATAACTGCGGCCTGGATTCGTCGGAGGCTAAATTCGTGATGGATAAGGTGTTTGCTGGTGATAACAAAATAGTCGTTGGACCAATCCAGGGACCGCCAGGCAGCAACAGCCAAAAAAATGACGGCCGAGATAAGTAATAGGAAGCTGGCAGTGCCCGGAGAAATGAAGTCCGACCCAATCAAAAATGCCGCGAACAACAAGAAAAGGGTTAGCGGCACCATTACATTTAGGGCAAGCAGCCATTTTGTCCGTCGAGTTCTGTATTCCACAATTTCGTCTTGTAATAAACTCAAGGCACGAATTTTTTGAGATTTTTCACCTGCCAGACTGTTATCTGCTGCCTGTTGAGCTTCTTCGGACAGATAAAGAAAGTCGATAACTTCCGGGTAGTCATTAAGAAATTCCAGGAATTTTTTCTGATCAATTATTATCAACCGCCCTGCTTCGCTGCCTCTTAGCGTAAATTGGTGAACACCCGGCTTGAACAGCCAGGCATCCTCGAAATATTGGCCAGGCAGATAGGATCTGGAATCCCGGACTACGCCCCGGCTATCCACCTGGTAGGCGTAAAGGCGGCCGCTGAGGACAATGAAGAATTGTTCAGCTAAATCTCTTTGGTAAGCGATGTTGCTGCCAGCGGCGTACTCAAATTCCTCGCATATATCCGCCAGCGCGGCTAATTCCTCCTCATCGAGGTCGGAAAAAATGTCTAATTCACTTAAGAATACTTCTAAATTGCTTGGCGACATGGCCTTAATAATTGTATTTTAACATAAAGTTAGAGGAGCGGGAAGATACCAAGGTCCTAAGGGGGTGGAAATGAAAACGCCTTATGTTAAGAGTGGGCCAACCTGGACCACTTAGGTGGATTCATTCTGACCTGAGGAACTCCCGCGCTTTCTGGCAAGAAGGCGAGAGGCTAGAGTGCCATCGCCTTCCTGGCCGTTTATATCGGGAAGAGGTTCTGCTTCCTCTTGTTTTTCCACAGCGGTTTCATCTTTTGATTTACCCAATGCATGACTTTCTATTACTGGCGGACCAGGCCCCTCATCGCCATCCAGCTCTGGGGATTGCGCCTGAACCCCGGTTTGAGCCCGGCTTTTTGCCTCAAACAGACGGGTAACTTCCTGGGCTCGCTCAGGGCGGGCAGCCCTTGAACTACCCAAACGGCCGAATGTGGCCGTCCAAACTCGATTAAGATCACTCTTTGTAAGAACAAGACGTCGTGCAGCGATATCAATTGGAAGCAGGACCACCGCCAGGAGCAGCAGCAGGGGCCAGATTGGGCGAGGGGCAGTTTGGACCGGTAGATCATGTTCAAATGCCTTCTCAGGGGCCCATTCTGATGGCGAGGCGGCCAACAGGCGCCCACCGGTAATATCTGCAATTTGGTCCAGAAGAGAACTACCTGGCTCCAGCTGGCGATATTCCGGTGAATATCCCAGCACCCAGCCTAATGTCTGGCCAATCGTACTATCATTTCCCCCGGCAGATCCTGCAATGTGAATCAAGTAAGCGCCTTCCGTATCTGGGGTAAAGAGAGACGTGTACTGGCCTGGAGACGTCTGGTGAAATTGAATTTGAGAGATGTCACCTGAAGGGTAAATGACATTTGCCTCTAATTCCAGGTTATTTATATATGTTCCATCTGGATTAAGGGCATCGACAGTTAATTGGGCCTGGTCACCTTCAAAAGCAACCAGGGTTTCCAGGTTACTCTCTCGCCCTTCTGATATCGTCCAGCGAACCAAATTTGACCAAAACGTAGGGAATCCATCCCAGCTAACCCATGAACGAGCCCACCGACCGGTCGCATCTGAAGTAAAGGCAACTGACCGGCCCAAACCATAATCCCAGGCAGCCAATAAAGGATCGCCAAGATGGGTTTCGAGGATTACCTGGGCCGAATCCTTTGGACTGGTTCCTACATATCCGAATAAGGGAGGCACAAGAGTGATGTTGGCGGTTTCCATTGCCTGGAAGATGGCGTGCCGGCTGGCAAAAGCGCTCCTCCCAAGACTTGGAAAAAAGCGCTCCTCAACCAAATAAGATCGTTGAATCGCTGTTGTTTCTTGGGTAAATATTTGGGGGATATTGGCTGCTCGATCGGTAAAATGAAAGCGACCGCCACCCAGTGCCGCCATCTCTTGAAGCCATGGTACATCAGGGCCGCCGCCGATGCTTACCATTGAAATGGTTACACCTTCGGATACCAGCGCCTCTATTAATTCGGGCACGCCCTCCTTTTGTTCGGAATCTGACCCGTCGGCAAGGACGATAATATGTTTGATCATATTTTCAGTTTCGGCCAGAGCCTGGGCCGCTGATTCCAGGCCCGTTCTAACATATATTCCGCCACCACCACTCCCAATCTCCCGAATCTGTCCGATGATCTCTTCTCTATTGGCTGCCTTGGCTGGCCCAATGACCATATCAGGCGCCGTGTCCACTGGGATAATGGTGATCTCATCAGAATCGTTTAGCAATTCGACAACACGGACCGCCCCTTCGGCCGCCAGCTGGATTTTGGTTAAGCCCCCTTCCTGCATGCCCATACTGCCAGAACGGTCAATAACCAGGACCATGCTGACCGAGGGAAATCTTTCCTGGTCCTTTATCTGCATGTCTACGGGCAGTAAACTCTCCAACGGCGTTCGAAAATAGCCACCCACACCAAAACTTTGAGGACCGCCTGATGCTACCAGGCCGCCGCCAAGATCTCGAACATAACTTTCCAAGGCTGCCATTTTCCTTGTTGAAATCTCTTTAGCGTTTACATTAACCAGGATTATGCTGTCATAACCCGCGAGCTCCGCCAGGTTTGACGATAACTCTCCAGGAGTTACCCTGTCGAGCAAGAGGCCAGTTTCTTCCAGGGCTGATTGGATGTACAGTGATTCATCAATCAGGCGAACGCCAGCGTCGTCCACAGAATCCCTCTGGGCGACGAGCAGCACCTTTGGCGGTCCAACAATTTGGGTGAAAGCCGCCAGCTGATTGTTTTGAAAATAAGTATCATCTTGCGGCGTTAGCTGAACCACATAGCGACTGAACTCCTGGGCAGTTGCTTTTAGCGGGACGACAAAATTGTTGGCGCCAGGGATCAGGGAAATCTCCCGATCGAAAATCAGGTTATTCCCAGCTAGCACCCTAATATTCGCCGATGTGTTTACATTACTGTCAGCGGTAATGTGGACTGAGAATAGTTCGCCCTCCCTAACCCTGGATGGAGCATCGACCTTTTTAATGTCAACTTCATCTTTTCCTGTAACTTGATCCATGGGGAGGATGTCAATTTTTATACCCGCTTCTGAATCAATCTGGTCGGCTTCCAGGGCATCTCTAATTATGGCTGAACCATCACTTAACAGTATGATTTGT
>BTQB01000049.1:0-12077 GCA_036985655.1 Anaerolineae bacterium
CTTATTGTAAAAGTTAGTCAGCGGTGTTGTGCGTTCTGTATACACCTCAATTCGACGCTTTTGCGTCTCTACAGAATCATCCTCTCTCTGGTAAAGTTCACTACCGTCAAAATCACAAACACCTGCAACAATTGGCGGATTAAAAAGTTGGTGAAAAACGTGCCCTTGTTCACGGCAAGTCCACCTTCCAGATAGTCGTTTTAAAAGAATCTCATATGATACATGTATATAAGGAACGATGCCAATCCTGGTTTTCAACTCCTCCGCAATCTCTTCCAAAGCCTTTGCTTGGTTGATGGTACGCGGAAATCCATCCAATACAGCGCCGACAGCACAATCCGGCCGTGAAAGTCTTTCGCGCACCATCTCT
Organism: Anaerolineae bacterium; assembly: GCA_036985655.1. Classification (GTDB taxonomy): domain Bacteria; phylum Chloroflexota; class Anaerolineae; order Promineifilales; family Promineifilaceae; genus UBA11865. Next base: position 371 of record BTQB01000049.1, read on the forward strand.
ATTGTTACATCGTCCGGTACTAAATCACCGACATCAATAAATGTCATCGCCAGTTGACCCAATCTTGTTTTGTTCTTAATGTGCTCTCTAAACAAATCGCCTGATGCGATTTGAACGTATCCTAATGTTTCTTGCAGCATACGGGCTTGAGTCCCTTTACCTGCCCCGGGACCGCCCATCAAGATTACTAACGACATCATCCAATGTTAGATAAAACTTTCATAATGGCGCATCAACAACTGTGACTCGAGCTGCCGCATGGTGTCAATGACAACGCCAACTACAATAATTAAGCCTGCCCCAGTAATAACCAGAGCACTCTGTTCGATACCAGGTATACGTAATACCTGTCCAACAAATTGTAATATTCCTGGCAAGATGGCGATTATGCCAAGAAATATTGCGCCCACTAAGGTGATCCGCCTTACCACAGCCATGATGTAATCATTTGTTCGTTTTCCAGGGCGGATACCAGGTATGAATCCTCCTTGTCGCTGTAAAGTTTCTGCTAAGCGCTGCTGCTGGACCATTACATCCGTATAGAAAAATGTGAATCCCACCACCAGGATGAAATACACAAACCAGTATAGAAATGTAGATTGATTCCCAAATTGAACGCTAACCCATTGAGCAGCGTTATCTACAAAACTGCCACTTTGATCGATAAAGAATTGGGCTAAGAGTGCCGGAAACGTCAATATTGATTGTGCGAAGATAATTGGAATCATGCCCGCGGTATTCACCTTTAACGGAACATACGTGCTCTGACCTTGATAAACTTTACGACCTCTAACACGCCTGCCGTATTGAACCGGTATCCTCCGTTGGCCTTCCTGAACTACTACGATGACCAATACTGTTAAAACGGTGAGGATAATGAATGAAACAATCGTAAACATTCGGGCGACTTGATCGGGCAAGGTCACGAGACCAATTAAATTTGCAGGGATTCGGGCCACGATTCCGCCAAAGATAATAATTGATATTCCCTGGCCAATTCCGTCCTCAGTGATCTGCTCGCCTATCCAAATAGCAAACATAGTGCCTGCTGTCATGGCAGAGAGCGTTGTTAATGTCGGCATCAACGATGCGGCATCCAATCCAAAGTTAGGCATAATCGATTCTAAGCCACCCGGGATGCCAAAACCAATCAATCGAATCTGGCCAATAGCTTGTAAAAATGCCAGCGGAATCGTCATTATATAGGTGTATCTATTAATCTTATTTCTTCCGCTCTCACCTTCCGCTGCCAATTCCTGCAAATGAGGAATTATTGGTTGAAGTAAGTTAAGAATAATAGATGCGGTAATATACGGATAGACGCCTAAGGCCATTACAGAGAAGTTACTTACAGCGCCTCCCGATAAGAGGTTAAGCACTTCTATCAAGCCACTGCCCGACTGACCGCCTTGGACAAAGGCCAACCATCCATCAAGATCGACACCGGGTACAGGGATATTTGCAACTAGCCGGTATATAATCAGCATTGCAATGGTGAACAGAATCCGTCGGCGAAGATCCGGCAGCGCCATGGCTGCTTTCATTGAATCAATCATTCACTACTCTCCAAGCCACTAAATTAAGCATTTGGTGTTAAGGACTACTGGTAGGTGATAATCGAAGCTGTCCCACCAGCTGCTTCAATTTTTTCCCGCGCACTCTTAGAGAATCGATGAGCTGATACTAAAAGAGCCACTTTGATTTCACCGTCGCCAAGAATCACAATTGGATCGTTCGCTTTTTTAATTAAACCACATGCAAACAACTGACTGGGCCCAATCTCTGAGCCAGCCTCGAACGATACTAAACTACCAAGATTCACAGGTTTGTATGTGATCTTTCTTATATTAGTGAATCCTCGCTTAAAGGGCAGACGGCGTGCCAGAGGTAGCTGGCCGCCCTCGAAATATTGTCCCTTTCCACCGCCGCTCCGGGCGCCTTGACCTTTAGTACCTCTGCCGGCAGTCTTTCCTTGTCCAGCCGCGATACCTCGACCCACTCGCTTTCGCTTTTTTTTCTTCCCTGCATTTGGACGCAGATCGTTTAATTTCATCCTAATCTACCTCTTCAACCATTACGAGATGGCTTACACGATTAATCATGCCTCTAATTTCCGGCGAGTCACTATGCTCAACAGTCTGATGAAGTTTACGTAATCCTAAAGCATGAATCGTCGCTCGCTGTTTTTTATTGTAGCCAATTGTGCTTTTTCGATAGGTAATCCGAAGTTTTCTTGCCATGATTCAAAATCCGTTTAATTGCCAGCAGCTACTTCCTGGTCCAGAAGGGTGATACCGTGACGATATCCTTACCACGATCAGCTGCGACCTGCTGCACACTCTTTAAGTTATGTAATCCATTCATAGTAGCCTGGATAACGTTTAATACATTGTTGCTGCCTAATGATTTGGCCAGAATATCTCGATATCCTGCAGCCTCTATTACAGCACGAACGCCTCCGCCTGCAATAACACCGGTTCCTGGTGATGCAGGTTTTAGCAGGACCTTTGCTGCACTGTGTCGTCCCACTATCTCATGGGGTATGGTGCTGCCCACCATGGCGACGGGTGCCATATCTTTCTTGGCGGCATCAATCGCCTTGCGTATGGCGTCCGGCACCGATCTAGCCTTACCCATGCCATAACCTACACGTCCTCGGTTATCTCCAACTACCACAATTACACGAAAGGCAAACCGGCGACCACCCTTGATTACCTTTGCAACTCGGTTGATGTCAATTATTCTCTCGTCTAATTCGTCCCGGTCACCATAAGATTGCTGTCGTCTTCGACCCATACTCTTCTCCACGCTCAAATGAGCTTAAAAATTAAGACCTGCTTCTCGAGCCGACTCGGCTAATGCTTTCACCCGACCGTGGTAAATATAGCCACCTCGATCGAACACGACATCACTTATGCCAGCTTCTTGCGCTCGATTGGCAACAACTTTCCCGACGATGCCAGCTTGCTCTTTCTTGTCTTTACCCTTAATTTCGGAAATCACTTCTCTATCCAGTGTAGAGGCTGCTGCCAAAGTTAGTCCATTTGTATCATCGACCACCTGGGCATAAATGTGCCTTAAACTGCGGAAAACATTCAATCTGGGGCGCTCAGGAGTCCCTGTGATTTTCATGCGAACTCGACGGTGTCGAATTTTCCGCGCTTTTCTCGTCTTTGATGTCATCTTGTTGAACCCTTAAACCACCGAACTATTTACCCAACCTAAAAATCGTCCCTTTATTAATCATAATGACTTGGCTTAATTCTAAATCTTCCCAGCCTTACCAGCTTTGCGCCTCACATATTCGCCCTCGAATCTAATACCCTTTCCTTTATAGGGTTCTGGGGGACGAACCTTTCGAATTTGAGCGCATATCTCGCCGACTACTTGCTTGTCAATGCCAGTAACAAAGATTGTTTTTCCACGATCTTCAACTTCAAATGTGAGATTGTCTGGAGGTAGAAGCTCAACCTGATGTGAATAACCTACATTGAGCACTAAGTTTTTCCCCTTCAATTCTGCCCGGTAGCCAACACCAACAATCTCAAGCTTTCGCTTAAAACCGTCACTTACGCCGATTACCATATTGTTCAACAATGCCCTGGTTAAGCCATGTAAGGACCTATGTTGTCGCGAATCACTTGGGCGTTCAACATAGAGTGTACTATTTTCCTTGCGCACCAACATATCGTTATGAAATCGCTGTACTAATTTACCTTTTGAGCCGGATACCGTTACATCGGAGCCATTAATATCGACTTTAACGCCTTTCGGAAGCTCGATTGGCATCTTTCCAATACGTGACATGCTTAACCTCCATTCTTACCAGACTTCGCAGATAACTTCGCCGCCTACACCGAGGCGCCGAGCTTCTTGTCCAGTCATAACACCTCTAGATGTGGTCAAGACAGCAATTCCTAATCCGCTTAAAATCCATGGGATTTTATTATGACCAACATAAACACGACGTCCAGGTTTACTCACTCTATTTAACCCACCAATAACAGATCGCCGCTGCCGTCGATCACCCAGGTATTTCAATTTCATCCGCAGTACCGGCTGAATTTGGTTCGGTAAGATTTGATATTCTTCTATATAACCCTCATCCATCAGGACCTTAGCAACGGCCTCCTTCATTTTGGAATGGGGCATAGATACTGTTTGATGCTGCCGCATGGTCGCATTGCGAATCCGCGTCAACATATCGGCAATTGGATCACTCATTGACATAATTTAGTTACCCCTACCAGCTTGATTTAACCACGCCTGGAATATTTCCTATCAACGCCTGTTCACGAAAGCATATTCTGCATAATCCAAATCTACGGATATAACCTCGCGGCCTACCACAAACCTTGTTGGAGCGAGGATCCACCCACTGGCAGCGGTTTCTCACTCGAACTCTATATTTTCTCTTTTTCTCTCGGGCCACCATTGACTTTTTTGCCATGTAATTCTCCTAAGAATCCCTCTACTCTCCATACGTCCGCCGGAATGGCATTCCTAATCGTGCCAGCAGAGAATAACCTTCCTCATCATTCCGGGCGGAAGTTACGATGGTTACCTCCATACCTCTTACCCGGTCTATTGAATCGTAATCAATCTCCGGAAAGATCAGCTGTTCATTCAAACCCAGGGTGTAATTGCCCCGGCCGTCAAAGGAATCAGGGGATACCCCCTGAAAATCTCTTGTTCGCGGCAGTGCTATGTGAATCAATCTGGCGAAGAAGCTCCACATTCGTTCTCCACGCAGCGTTACCTTTATACCAATCGCCCGGCCTTCCCGTAATTTGAAAGTAGCTATTGACTTTTTCGCTCTGGTTACCACCGGACGTTGTCCGGTTATCGACTGGATATCGTTTAGAGCAAAGTCGATAGCCTTAGCATTATCCAGAGCTTCACCCAACCCTACATTCACCACGATTTTCTTTGGAGCGGGTGTCTGCATAATGCTGGAATAACCAAATTCCTTCATTAAAGCCGGAGCGATGTCCTCTATATATTGTTGCTTCATTGGTTTTAATGCCATAATAAAAACTCGATTTCTATCTTTTATTTTATGGTCCGAATTTAATCGATATCGTTGCCACTTCTCTTTGAATATCGAATTGGCAGACCCTCTTCATCTCGTCGGATACCTATCCTGGTGAGTTCGCCTGTTTCAGGGCAAATAAGCATAACATTGGAGGCGTCTATAGGGGCTTCAAATTCTATGATTCCACCTTGGGCAGATGCACTTCCACCAGTCTGCTGTGGTTTTTGATGCTTCTTGACCAAATTTACACCAGCGACAACAACTCGATTGTCCGCCGGTAAAACACGCTGAACTATTCCCCGAACCCCTCTGTCGTTTCCGGCAATGACTTCCACCTCGTCACCAATTTTAATCTTCATGTAAATACCTCTGTTTTGACCAGCCGAAATTATAAAACTTCTGGAGCTAACGACATTATTCGACTGTAACCTCGCTCTCGCAGCTCACGAGCAACCGGCCCGAACACCCGGGTTCCAACAGGATTCCTGCTTTCGTGATCTAGCAATACTGCCGCATTGTCATCGAAGGCAATATAGCTGCCATCATCCCGACGATACTCTTTCTTTGTACGCACTATTACCGCCCTGACAATGCTGCTTTTTTTCACCGGTGAATTGGGAACTGCCTTTTTGACAGTTCCGACAACAACATCACCTACACCGCCATATCTGCGGCGGGTACCACCCACTACCTGGATAACCAATATTTCACGAGCGCCTGAATTGTCGGCAACTGCGAGTCGACTTTCTTGTTGGATCATCTCAATTGCCTCTTCTAATTAGCCCGTTCCATGACAGAAACGACCGACCACCTCTTGTGACGGCTTATTGGTTTTGACTCGATTATTTGAACTTTGTCACCAATGCGGCATTCGTTGCTTTCGTCATGGGCCTTGAATTTCTTGATCCGACGGACGACTTTACCATACCGTTGGTGCCTCTTTGTTGTAGCTACTTCGACAACGACGGTTTTATCCATCTTGTCGCTTGTAACGACCCCGACTAATCTCTTTCTTTGTTCTCTCATGGTTAATATCCTGCGTTATTCCCGTAAGCTTTCACAATTAACTTAATATACGGGCTTTTCTACCTTTCATTCTCTTTTTATTAAGGTCAACTAGTGTCGAATAAACCTCGTCATCATTTTCGTCAGCGAATTCAACCAGCCAGGCGCTATCCTCGTAAACAAAGTGAGCCGCAGCCTGCCAGTCGATGTTTTCAATTGCCTTGTTCACCTCATCGATATCTAGGGCCATTTCAATCGCTAACTCGCGCATCCTTAATACAGTCTCTAGCTGGGCGATTTCCCTTCTAACGAAGCGAACCCGTGAGACATCCTCTAGCCTAGACGATGCCAATTGAAAGCGAAGATTAAACATCTCTTCGCGGTCATTCTCAAGCATCTCTTCCAACTCTTCGTTATATTTTTCGCGAAGTTCAACAATACTTGCCATTAGAAACTCTCTTCTCGTGAAATGATCTGTGTCTTAATCGGTAATTTATAACCAGCACGTCTTAGCGCTTCCTGGGCGACATCATCCGACACACCAGCAATCTCAAACATGATGCGCCCTGGCTTAACCACAGCCACCCAATGGTCAACTGTGCCTTTTCCTTTTCCCATACGGGTCTCAGCAGGTTTTGCCGTTACCGGTTTATCCGGAAATATGCGGATCCAATATCGACCCCGACGGCGCATATGCCTGACCATCGCACGCCGTACCGCCTCAATTTGACGGCTGGTTATCCAGCCAGGTTCCAAGGCTTGTAAGCCATATTCCCCCTGCTGAAGTTCTTTGCCGCCCTTGGCCATACCGCGCATGCGACCACGAAACTGTTTTCTATATTTAACCCGCTTCGGCATCAACATCGTTTCACTCAATCATTTCCTGTTCCCACTTCAAGGCGCCAATAAGGCTTGTAGAAGAAGCGAAAACATGTCTATTCGCTAATATAAACATCTGTAGCCTCAGACTTCTGAGGCAATACTTCACCTTTATAAATCCAAACTTTCACGCCAATGCGTCCGAAGGTCGTCAATGCTTCAGCTGTGCCATAATCCAGATCCGCGCGAATTGTATTTCGAGGAACCCGCCCATCCCAAATTTTCTCGGTTCGAGCCATTTCAGCTCCGGACAAGCGACCTCCGCATTCAATACGTATCCCTTCAGCCCCTTGCCGCATCGCCTGCATCACTGCTCGTTTCATCGCCCGGCTATGGGAGATCCTTCGATTTAGCTGGCTGGCGATATTCTCAGCCACCAGTTGGGCATCCAGATCGGCCAATACAATTTCTTCCACATCCAATCTCACGGATTTTCCTGTTAAATCGCGGATCTTTCCTCTCAGGTCCTTCACAGTTGCCCCTTTTCGACCGATAACAATTCCCGGTTTTGAGGTGTGAATCATAACCTGGAGCTGGTTAGGAAATCGTTCGATTTCTATTTTTGAGATCCCGGCTCTTGGAAGTTCTTTGCGAATCAGGCGCCTTACGGCAAAATCCTCTATGAGCAGTTCCTGATAGACAGTTCCTTCGGCATACCAGCGGGTATTCCAATCTCGAATTGCTTTCAACCTAAATCCGATCGGATGTACTTTGCGTCCCAACTTTTCTTCTCCTTAAACCGTGTAACCCAATACTTCTCGTTCAGCTAAAACAACAGTTAGGTGAGATGACCGGCGAATAATCGGTTTAAACCGGCCTCGCGCCCCGAATCGGCCGCCATAGGGTGCCAGCCGTCGTCGAGGTCCCTCATCTGCATAAATACGGCTAATGAATAGTTCATCTACATCCAGCCCATAATTTTGCTCAGCGTTAGCTACAGCAGACTGGACGAGTTTGAACACTGGCTCGGCCGATTTCTGGGGCATAAATCGCAAAATATCGAGCGCCTCTTCTGCCCCTTTTCCGCGTACCAGATCAACAATCAGCCGAACTTTTTGTGCCGAGATCGGAATGTGGCGGGCAACTGCCTTGATTTCAAATACTTCTGCCATTAGCGACGTCCTCTCTTGTCCGCGCGGCTGATATGACCACGGTAGGTGCGCGTTGGCGCAAACTCGCCTAGTTTATGTCCCACCATATTCTCAGTGATATAGATAGGCACATGTCGTCGTCCATCATGGATGGCGATTGTATGGCCAACCATCTGGGGAAATATGGTGCTTGCTCTCGACCAGGTTCGAATAACTTGCCTGCCACCTGTTTCGTTTAAATTTTCCACTTTTTTCAAAAGCTTTGGGTCGATGTAGGGACCCTTCTTTAGAGATCTCGACATAGTTCTATCTCCTAACGCCGCTATTTAGCGCCGCTATTTAGCGCCGCTTCTTTGAACGACGACGAAATATATATTTATCAGTGGATCGATTTCGTCTGGTGCGCGCGCCCAAGGCCGGTTTGCCCCAGGGAGTCTTCGGACCAGGCATGCCAATTGGCGAACGACCTTCTCCACCGCCGTGAGGATGATCGTTGGGATTCATTGCTGACCCTCGAACAGCAGGTCGAATGCCCATATGCCTTTTCCGACCCGCCTTGCCCAGTTTAATATTTCCATGTTCGACATTACCTACCTGGCCAATGCTAGCCAGGCATTTCTGAAGGATAAATCTTTCTTCACCAGATGGAAGACGTACCGTCGCATAATCCTTATCCTCTTTAGCCAGCAATTGGGCGGAAGTTCCGGCCGATCTTACCAACTGACCTCCACGACCTACTTGGAGCTCAACATTATGGATCATGGTTCCTAAAGGGATATTGCTTAGTGGCAGCGTGTTTCCCGGCCGAATGTCAACCGACTTTTTACTGCTAACTATGGTATCGCCTACCTTAAGGCCTATGGGTGCGATGATGTACCGTTTATCACCATCAGCATAATTAACCAGCGCAATTCTAGCGGAACGATTCGGATCATATTCAATGGTTGAGATCCTTCCAGGCACCTCAAACTTGTCTCGCTTGAAATCAATTTGACGATAACGTCGCTTGTGCCCGCCACCGCGATGGCGAATAGTTATTTTTCCTCGAAAATTTCGCCCAGCCCGTTTACGCAATCCCACCGTCAAGGATTTCTCCGGCTGAGTCCGGGTTATCTCCTCAAATGTTTGACCGCTCATGTCGCGCCTTCCGGGCGATGTTGGTTTATATACTTTAATGGGCATAGTACCTCCAGAGATGGACTATGGGCATGACAGCAAGTTGGAACATTAACCCAACTACTTTTCGCCCTAATCCCTGCTTAGCCTACTCCTTCAAATAGATCAATTCTGTCACCTATCGACAATGTAACTATAGCCTTTTTCCAAGTTGGCTTACGAATCGTTGTCCGGCGCCAACGCCTGGCTCGTTTAGCTGGCACATTCGAAATACGCACCTTCTCAACGCTTACATTTGGCCAGGCTAACTCAATGGCTTCTTTTACCTGGACTTTGTTAGCACTCGAATCAACCACAAATGTGTACTGGTTCAATTCCGAGGCTGCAAAGTTGCTCTTTTCAGTAATGACTGGACGCCGAATTATTTCACGCCAATGCATCGATCATTCCTCCTCGTCAACCACAGGGCTAGTGAGATCAACATCTATTATCAAATCTTGCCCTTCGCCCAAATATCCCTGAATCAAATCGAGAGCATCGAGGGGAATGATAACTTTATGATGTCCGAGCAAATCCCGAATATTTAAATAGGAAGCACGGAGCGTCTTTACTTCAGGTATGTTTCGAGCTGATAGCTCCACATTCCGATCGCTTTCAGCCAATAGCAGTAGTGTGCTTCGAGCTCCACATAAGACATCAAGTGTCTCAGCCATATCCTTTGTCTTGATTTGCTTCATTTCCAATTTATCTAATATAACAATGTTTCCACCACCGGCCTTAACGGACAGGGCAGATCGCAGCGCTGTTTGACGCATTTTTCGAGGCATATCCTTTACGTATGAGCGGGGTTTTGGGCCGTGGGCAACACCACCGCCAACAAGGATCGGGGCACTTTTACTGCCATGCCGGGCGCGCCCAGTACCCTTCTGTCGATACCACTTAGCAGTCGTAAAGCTAACTTCTGACCTCGACTTTGCTTTGTGGGTTCCTCGCCTTGCATTGGCCAGTTGACGGACCAGTGCCTGGTGCATCAAATCTCGATTTACCTTGGCCTCAAAGACTGCGGAAGGCAATTCGACCGCACCTACTTCTTGACCGATCATGTTCATAACAGAAACTTTCATGGCAGCCTCTCTACTTGCCCTTTGCCGCGTCACGGATCATCACCAGGCTTCCCTTGGAGCCTGGAACAGAACCCTTAACTGCAATCAGATTTCGATCCAAATCTATTTTAATAACTTCGATATTTTGTGATGATACGCGAGCGTTCCCCATCCTGCCTGCCATCTTCATACCCTTAATAACCCGGCTCATACCAGATGTCGCCCCAATAGAACCAGGTGCTCTAAGACGATCTGACTGGCCATGAGTTCTAGGACCTCCGCTGAAACCATGCCGTTTGACAACACCTGCAAATCCTCTGCCCTTAGAATTGCCTATAACATCAATACGGTCACCAGGGCTAAACTGCTCAACTGTTAACTCCTGGCCGATTTCAAAATCGCTGGCACTTCTAGTGCGGAATTCACGCAGGTGCCGGATGGGAGGAATATTTAATGTTTTCTTGCGGTTAGGATGCTTATTGTCTGGTTTGAGAAGTCCCAAATGACCTAACTGGCCACGAGTTAATCGCTTCTCCTTGACCTCCTTAAAGCCGACCTGAATGGCATTATAACCATCAGTCGAAGAGACCTTTACCTGGGTAACGTAGCAAGGTCCCGCCTTAATAATCGTGACCGGTGCTACAATGCCCGTTTCATCTATTACTTGGGTCATGCCCAATTTAAAACCTAGTAATCCTTTCATTACAACCTCCCAGGACTGTCAGCCACCAGGCAAGGACTGCATCATCCTCTCTGGGTTGGAAATTAACGATGCACTATAAAGCGCTCTCGCCAATCTCATGCCGGCTCAGATCTGAATTTCTATGTCTACTCCAGCGGGTAGATTCAACCTCATCAGCGTGTCAATCGTCTTCGAATCCGGATTAATAACATCAATTAGACGTTTATGGGTACGGATCTCGAAATGCTCATGCGAATCCTTATCAATGAACGTGCTGCGGCGAACTGTGAACCGCTCAATTCGAGTCGGCAGCGGCACTGGCCCTAAAACCTGTGCCCCAGTCCTCTCCGCGGTACCTACTATCCTTCGAGCAGATTGATCCAGGACCCGGTGGTCGTATGCTTTTAATCGAATTCGAATCTTCTGAGCCATTTATGCCTCATCTTGCTGGCAGATTCCCAAGCTAAAGCTCGTCTCTGCCGGCGTAACTTAATTAATTATCGTAGTAATAACGCCAGCGCCAACGGTCAAGCCGCCCTCGCGAATCGCGAACCGGCTGCCCGCTTCCAACGCCACCGGAAATATCAATTTCACTCGTAAATTCACGCTGTCTCCAGGCATCACCATCTCTATACCTTCCGGCAGAAAGATCTCGCCTGTCACATCCATCGTCCTGATGTAAAACTGCGGCCGGTATCCCGGGAAGAAGGCCTTGTGCCGGCCACCCTCTTCACGAGTCAGTACATATACTTCACTCATGAACTCTGTGTGCGGCGTTATGCTGCCCGGCGCTGCC